>JAGWBV010000044.1:0-29537 GCA_021295715.1 Candidatus Poribacteria bacterium
CGGTGTTGAGTGGATATGCCGACAGGTCGAATTTCACGGGTATATGGAACACTGACATCTCTGTTTTCTGTTCCGCTCTACCCAACCTACGGGACCCCGAAATCCCTAAATTGACGGCTATGGGTAGAGCGTCAGCGAAACCCGACATCTTCAGGCATTCTTCATGGCATCCGAAGGTCAACTCTCAAACTCAACCTTGAACGACTAATAGTTGTCAGTTATCAGTTTTCAGTTAAAGAGGGATGCGATCATCCGGGGGAATACCTAAGCAAATTCCACTCTTTACTGATGTCTGATTGTTGTTCTTCTGATTGCTGACGGCTGACGGTTTCCGATAGCGATTTTCTATGTTTGCTTAATTCTTTCACCCAACATTAATTTTTCACGCAAGGCTCTGTAGTAACTATGGTGCTGCGAACGGATGAGTTGAATTGTGCGTTCCGCTTTTTTCACCCTTATGACGGCACCTGCGGTGAGACTGTGGGTCTCACGTTGACCGTCCACAAAAACATCTACGCTCTGATACGCAGCGCGCATTTTGACGGTTATTTCCGCAGCACCGTCGGCGATGAAAGGGCGGACTGTCAAACTGTGTGGTGCGATAGGTGTCAGTAGAATCGCCTCCAGCTGCGGGGCGACGATACTTCCAGCACAAGAGAGCGAATATCCGGTCGACCCGCTCGGCGTTCCGATGATCAGTCCATCGGCGTTATACGGTATAAAGAGTTCTCCATCGACATAAGCATCTAATTCGATAAGATGCGTATAGTGCCGAATCACAACATCGTTGAGTGCGAAAGCCCGAAATAGTTTGGGACCTTGATTCGCCTCGGCTTGGAAACCGTTTACAGTGACCTCTAACATCATCCGATGTTCTATCCGATAAGCCCCTGTCAGAAGCGCGTTCAGGGTCGGGTAGAGTTCATCGAGTGATGCGTCCGTCAAAAATCCAAGTGTTCCGATGTTGATTGCTAAGATAGGCACATTTTCAATTTTCGGTGTATGTGCCGCGCTCAGGAGCGTTCCATCTCCACCAAGGACAAGAACGACATCTGATTGCTCTACGACCTCTGTTTTGGAGATGCCGGTTTCAGGTTTCCCTAACGCAACCGCTTGTTCGTCTGGTAAAAGTGGAACGATATCCTGTTCCTCCAACCATACAGACACACCTTCGACGACACCCGCCGCGTTTGCTTTCGTAGTATTGACAAATAAACCGACATTCTTGATTTTTTTCATTGTTTTAATGGCAGTCGGCTATCAGTAAGAGGGACTTATGACAGTACCGCAAAACATTTCCGTTACAAGTACCTGAAAGCCGACGGCTGATGGCTATTACATCTAATTCTCCAAACGTGTGAATAAATATATGACACCGCAACCGACCAGAAAAGCCGCCAGAGCGAGAAGCAGGTTCATATCAAGGTGTGGTAGGATGTGAGCCGTATCTATCCGTTCCCCGTCCACCATTGTAAACTCGCGAAAGGGCCATAACCCGTAAAGTGAACCCACCATCAACCCAATGAGAAAGGTGATCGTCAGGTTACGATAGCGTTCCAGCAGATAGTTGAGCAACCGTGTGAATGCTAAGAGTCCGAACAAGCACCCAACTGTTGTGAAACCGATGATGAGTAAACTTCCCAGCAACGATTCCTCGAAAATCCCTTTAAACAATTCCGGGATACCCTCTAACACTGTATTTATTGCCGTCAAGAGGGGGAAGTAGACCCCAAGTGCAAGCATCAGAAACGAACCACTGATACCAGGCAGAATCATCGCTGAAATCGCCAGCGCACCGCTCCCGAAAAAGAGGACGAGTTCCCAGGACGTTGGCAGACCAGTTTCGCTTTCGGAGGCCTCGCTATCTGTCGTTGTTTCTACCCCAGATTTATACGCAACCCGATCTAACTGTTTTTCGGTCGTACCGATAGACAAACTTAATATCAGCCCAATAGCGATCAAGAGCACTAACAACTCTTTCCAACCGAATCCCTTTAGCATACGCATGGGTATCAGGATAGAGATCAGAATTAACCCGCTAAAGAAACCATAGGTCGCGTCATGGTGATCGTTCAACAAATAGACAATCAGTTTTGACGTGAGCAGCACAGCGACTATCGCACCACTTCCTAACAGTGATAGAAATCCGAAATCAATTCGATGGAGTTCTGCCTTTGCTGCTTCCAGCGCGTTTTTTCTGAAGGTCGCGCCGCGCAACAACTTTTTTGCCGTTGAAATCCCGATACGCCGTAAGGCACCGATGAGCCGTTCATAGATACCTAAGACGAGGGCGAGGGTCCCGCCACTCATGCCGGGGATGATGTTGGCGATGCCTATCAGAAAACCGCTAATAAAGAGCCGGAGTGAATTCATGTATTATAACCCAAGTTGCTACCCAATAGGTCATGGAGGTTTCAACACGGATTTTTCAAGGCAAAACATCTCTTTACACCCCGTAGGGGTGCTATGTCTATAGAAAATCGGGTATTCAAGGAGCTGCACCCCGTAGGGGTGCTATGTAAATGGAAACTGGCAACTTGGGTTATTATAGTAAAACCTAAAAATATGTAGACAGTTTTCAATAAACAAGCACCCCACCCCCGCTGGCGAGGGTGTTTTTGCTTAGGTGTTTCCTTTAAGTATCCTCGCCTCTTTGGAGTGTCTAATTAATTCTTAACTTTACTATAGTTTTCAGTTTTCAGTTAAAAAAAAGAAAGTCTGCGAAAGTCGGGTAAAGTTGGGAAGTTGGGAGGTTATCAGAAACTTTACGGACTTCCTACACTTGCAAACTTCTTACACTGATAACCGACAACTATTCCTCATAAACTGCGAAGGAATAGTTTCGTAAAGAGCCATATCTCTCGAAGCGGTTTAATATGGCTGATCTCATCGCCGTATCGTGTTTGAATCACCAAACTTTCAATTCGGAATCCGAGGCGTCCTGCTTTTATCAGCAGCTCAGATTCCGTTTCGTAACGCTCTGTTTCCAAGTGAACCTGTCGCAGGATTTCAGCACGAATAAGTCGATATCCAGATTGAAAATCAGGTACTCGTTGTCCACACAGTTTTGAGCCGACATAAGAAATTAAGCAGTTATTAATCCGTCTATGAAACGGCATTGATGTCCGAAAGTCTTTTGTTTCTCTTGCCCCTATGAGTATGTCTGGACGTGTGTTATCAAAGTGTTCCAGAAAACGGGGTATATCCGCAGGCTGATGTTGTCCATCGCCATCCATCGTGAAGACCAACTCGTATCCGTGCTTAAGGGCATAGGCGAACCCTTTTCGTAAGGCGTTCCCTTTCCCACAGTTCGTAGAGTTTGTCAAACAGACTGCCCCACATGCCACTGCGATCTCTGCTGTTTCATCTGATGAACCGTCGTCAATGACAATAATCTCGTTGATAAACTCAGAGGATTCCTGAATTATCTGCCCAATTGTTTTAGATTCATTATAAGCCGGTAACAGCAGACATGTTTTCATGTTTCTGAAATTATTATACCCTAAAAGCGATTTTCTGTCAAACGGTTATATGTAAGACTTTACGCATGCTGCTCTTTTGTAGCATAACCTGTTAGGTTGTGCCATGAGAACATCTATGTTTTTTAGGGTTCTCCCTCTAACAGAACGTCATGTCGTCAAAATTGTGTAAGTCCTAATATGTTTATTTTCACTCGCAACCATACGTGTCAATTTTAGAAAAAACAACTGTCGCAGACCAAGACCGGTAGGTTCGGTTTCCTAACCGAACCGGATTTTACACAAAACCTTCAAGACTCCAAAAACCTCTTGAATCCCGTAGGGATGGTATCTCTGTAGAATATTCAAACAATATGAAAATCTCGGTGCAACAAATGAAACGGAAGTCCGACTTGCCTTTGCAACACTTCTCCGACACTACGCCCGTCAAAACAATCTAACCCTTAATCTGTGAAAAATCGATCTGAACGCCTCAAAGTAACATAATTTATGTTGACAGTATGCTCACCGATAACAACTTTGGCTTGCCTCGCGGTTACTGGGAAGCGAAGGATCTCCATGACAATCTCATCACGGCAGTTAAACAGAAATTTAACGCTGGCTACCCTCAAGATAACATTCTCTTTACAACCCAAGCGCGTGCCATCCTCTATCACCATGGACAAGAGGTCATGGCTGTAGGGATCGCTGACCGAGATACGTTTATCCGAGTGCTTCACGGCTTCTTCAGTTACGAACCAGCAGAGATCGCCAACTGGGAACGTGCTGTCGTCGAATTCAGGGACAAAGTACCGGCACTCGGCAAACGTGCAGCGGCGTTGATCAAAAAAGAAGAGGACACCAACACCCGGTTTCAAGAGGCATTTACCGACTTCCATCGCCACTGTCAGGAGGCGATTAATCCCAACCTCGCTAAAGCTGCCGTGGAGGAGATGCTCATCCAACATCTCTTGACAGAGGAAATCTTCTCCACTGTCTTTGACAATCGCGATTTTACACGCCGAATTGACGCGCTTACAGAGCATGCCTATAACCGCGCCGAATTCCTCCAAGAACTCGCTCCGTTCTACAGGGCAATTCAACGCGCCGCGGCAATCTTTATCGACTTCTCTCAGAAACAACACTTTCTCAATACCGTGTATGAGCAGTTTTTTCAAGGTTTCTCCGTCAAGGTAGCGGATACGCACGGCATCGTCTATACGCCGCAGCCGATTGTCAATTTCATGGTGAAAAGCGTCTCACATCTACTTGAAACCGAATTTGGACGCTCACTTTCAGACACAGGGGTTCACCTTATCGATCCCTTTGTTGGCACGGGTAACTTCATCGTGCGGCTCATACAAGAAATCGACAAAACCGCGCTCAAGGCAAAATATAGTGATGAACTCCACTATAATGAGGTGTTGTTGATGCCCTACTACATTGCGAGTATGAACATTGAGCATGAATTCTACGTTGCCACAAAGCGGTATCAGCCTTTCGATAATCTCTGTCTTGTGGACACCTTCGATTTGACAGCGGAGCGTCAGTTATCCATGTTCGCACCAGAGAACACACGTCAGGTAGAGAGGCAAAAGCAGACGGACATGTTCGTGGTAATTGGCAATCCGCCCTACAACGCGCGGCAGATGGATGAGAACGATGCCAATAGGAATCGGAAATATCCCGAACTGGATAAACAGATTCAAGAGACGTATGCCCAAGCCTCCAAAGCAACAAATAAAACATCACTCTATGATCCTTACGTCAAAGCGATTTTCTGGGCATTGGATCGGATTCAAGGAGAAGGGATCGTCGCATTTGTAACCAACCATAACTTTATCACCGGTCAAGCGTTTGATGGCATGCGGAAACACCTCGCTGATGCGTGTGATGCGATCTATCTGCTGGATTTGGGTGGCAACGTCCGCAAGGGACACACCGGGGATTCCAACGTCTTCGACATTCAGGTGGGGGTCAGCATTAACCTGTTCGTGAAAACGCCGCAACACCAATCAAAGTCTGCCCGTATTTTTTACAACGGTGAGACAGCAGAGATGAACAAAGAGGGAACGTTTGACTTTCTGGAGGCGTGTGAACACATCGGAAACGTCAATTGGGATTCTATTCAACCCGATACGCGACACACATGGCTCACCGAGGGGCTCCGTGAGGATTTTGAAACCTTTCTGCCGATGGGGAGTAAACAAGCCAAAGCAGCAAAGGGTGAGGTTTCAGGCGTGATTTTCCATCAATTTAGCAGTGCGGTAAAGACGAACCGTGATGCCTGGGCGATCAACTTTGATCGTAATACACTCACGACAAACGTTCAGCGCATGATAGAATTCTATAATGCACAGGTGTTTAAGTGGCAAGGAATCGCGGATCAGTCTGGTATAGATATTGATGATTTTGTAGAGTACGACGCGAAAATTAGTTGGAGTCGCGACTTAAAGGCAAAACTGCGGACAGGTAGAATTGCTGAATACGACGAGCATACAGTAAGAACTTGTCTCTATCGTCCATTCGCCAAAAGAAGTATCTTCTTTGACAGAATACTCAATGATGTTGTATACGTGTTCCCATCAATTTTCCCTACGCCTCAGACTGAAACCGAAAATCGGGTAATATGTGTCAATATTTCACGAGAGAAACCCTTTGTCTGTCTCATGACTAATTGCATCCCTGAACATATTATGACTGGAGGCTTTGGTTCAGCTGGACAGTGCTTTCCATTCTACATCTACGACGAAGACGGCACGAACCGACGGCAAAACATCACAGATTGGGCGTTGGCACAGTTCCGGGAACGTTATAGAGACGAGAAAATCACCAAGTGGGATATTTTCCACTATACCTACGCACTCTTGCATCATCCCACATATCGCGACCGGTATCGGATGAACCTCAAGCGGGATTTACCGCATATCCCGTTTGCGCCCGAATTTTGGGAATTTGTCGAGGCGGGAAGGCGATTGGCAGAAATTCATGTCCACTATGAAGACCAACCCCTGTATAAGTTAGACCTGATTGAAACACCGGACATGCCCCTCGATTGGCGTGTGGAGCAGATGAAGTTCTCCAAAGACAAAACCCAGATCCGGTATAACGATTTCCTCACGTTGGCTGGGATTCCTGCGGAGGCGTTCCAGTATCGGTTAGGGAACCGCTCAGCGTTGGAATGGGTTGTCGATCAGTATCGTATAAAAACGGATAGGCGGAGCGGCATTGAGAACGATCCGAACCGTGCGGATGATGAGGAATATATCGTAGATCTCATTCGGAAGGTGATCAGTGTGAGTTTGGAGACAGTGGAAATTATTGATGGGTTGTCTGGGTTGGAAATTGGCGCGGAGGTGTAGTATTTTCCCTACGGCTATTTTTTGACAGTTGGTTTTTTGTGTGGTATAATAGTTAGGCGAACAACCTGACGTAAACAGCTAAAGAGCAGGCATCCTCTGTAAATACCTAATGTATATCACTGGACGAAATGTACTAAACAAATTTGCCCAAAAGCATCCGAATGACAGATCCGCGCTTAACCGTTGGTATAATCTGATGCGTCAGGAAACTTTTAATTCATTCGTTGATTTGCGTAAGATTTTTCCGCAGGCAGATCAGGTGAAATTGCGAAAAAATAGATTCAATCCGCAAGATAAAATATGGACAATCTTCAACATAGGTGGTAACAATTTTTGCCTTATCGCCTCTATACAATATAACCCAACGATCGGAGAGTTACGATCGATAAAATTCTAACCCATGCAGAGTACGATAAAGGGAGATGGAAGGAGTAAACCATGTTGACAGAAATGCAAACTTTGCCTCACGTGGCGTTACCGCCTACGTCTTTGGAAGTCCTAAGTATATCTCAATTGACAGACAACTCTAAACTCTTGCAGACGCGAACCCCACAACCTACAGTACTTTCCTCTTACTCGGAAAGTGATTATCATTGGCTAGTGGGGGTGTTAGATAAACTGATTAGGTTTATACATCGTGGCGAGGATCGCAGAGTCCCCGAATTGATTGAAAACGATTATGAATGGGCGCATGCATTGCTTATAGAATTGGTCGATGCAGTGGGTGAAAGTGATACTCATCCTTTACGCCCCTTAATGGAATTTATCTGCCAACTGATTGACAACTATGAGGATGCGTATGTCCCAGAACTGACTGAACTGTTTCCAGAGTTGGCAGAAGAAGTCCCTATAGAAGCAGCAAGCAAAGGCAGAAAGTCCATTTCAAATATACCCAAACAAAGCGAAAATGTCCTCGCCGCACATGCCTTTTTTTCAATGGGTTATCTCCTTTATCAAAGCAACCGGAAGGAAAAAGCACGTTCTGCTTATAACATGACAATTACGTTGAAGCCTGATTCTTGGGAAGCCTTTTATAATCGAGGGATTGTGCGGTATGATCTTAGACAATATGCGGAGGCAATGACCGACTTTAACCAAGTAATAGAATTGAATTATAATTTCGCTAGTGCCTATCACAATAGAGGTATAGTGTATTCCAGACTCGACCGACATAAATCTGCGATCGCTGACTTTGATAAAGCAATTGAGTTAGGACTTAATTCTTTTGAGGCTTACTGCCATAGAGCTTTCGCGAAGACCGCTCTCGATCAATATGATGCTGCGGTGTCTGACTACCATAAGGCAATTGAGTTGAACCAGGATTTCGTCGAAGTATATGGAGTATATAATATTCTTGGTATTTTACGGAGTGAACTAGGTCAATACAATGAAGCCCTTGCCGATTATGCAGAAGCAATTCGCATAAAACCTGATTATGCAGAGGCTTATGCTTATAGGGGTGCCCTGAAAGTCCACTTAGGCAGAATCAATGAAGCAAGATCAGATTTCCAGAAGGCATTAGAATTAGCAAAACGTTCCGACAATAGTAGTAGCCTCAAAGATTTTGTTGAGGATCAGTTACAACAGCTCAATCAAGCAGCCTCAAAGCAGCGTAACAAAAAATCACGCCGCGGTGGACAGTGGAAGGGAAAAGTCAAAATGGCCGAGGACTTCGATGAGTTTCCTGAATCCTTTATAACGCCTACCAGCGAAGAAGATGAATGAACTTGCTATGATGGTTTAGTGATCATCTTAGTTCCTGAAACAAAAGTTGATGCCTAACAATAAATTCCTATTTTTCCCCAAACGTGATATATTAAAGAAAACTCTCATTACACGAAGGTAAAAACCGTTTATGAATTTTCCAACGCTGTCAGAGTCAAAACGTGTAGAGATGCTCCAACCTCCAACGGGGCAAGTGCGCATGGTACTTGACACTGACACCTATAACGAAATTGACGACCAGTTTGCAGTTGTCCACGCACTCCTTTCGCCTGAGAACCTCAACGTTGAAGCACTCTACGCCGTGCCTTTCCACAACAACCGCTCAAGCAGCCCCGAAGATGGCATGGAAAAAAGTTACGATGAAATTCTGAGGCTTTTGGACTTCCTCAATGTCCCGGCTGACGGTTTCGCCTATCGCGGTGCCAGAGCGTTTCTCTCCGATAACGAGACTCCCGTGCCGAGCGATGCCGCGACCGATATGATTGAACGCGCGATGGCAGCAACGCCTGAAGATCCGCTGTATGTGGTTGCTGTCGGGGCAATAACGAACGTCGCTTCTGCTATCCTCATGGCGCCTGAAATTATCAATCGTATCGTTGTCATCTGGCTTGGCGGCAATCCGTTGTACTGGCCCCACACCCGAGAGTTCAACCTTATGCAAGACCTTCGGAGCGCACAAGTCGTTTTGGATTGCGGCGTGCCATTCGTTTGGCTACCCGCACGTGGGGTCGTCTCACATCTCCACACGACAGTCGCAGAGATGGAACGCTATGTGCAGGGCAGAGGCAAGGTCGGAGATTACCTCGTAGAAATCTTTAAAGACTACTCAAGCGACCATTTTGCTTGGTCGAAGGTGATATGGGATATATCGGCAACAGCATACCTTATCAATCCTTCATGGGTGCCGACAGAGATTGTCCACAGTCCTATCTTGACGGAAGCAGCGACATGGAGTTTTGATAACAGCCGCCACCTGATGCGTGTCGCATCGAGCGTGAATCGGGATGCGATTTTCCGCGATCTGTTTGAGAAATTACAGAAGCACACGGATTAGTTGTTTACTGAAACACCTATCCACGTGGAATTGGCGAGGTTACCTGAAGTTTCAATAAATATTCCGGTAATTCTATGGAGGCAGCTTTCAGTCCCAAGGACATCCAATCCTGAAAATCTTTGAATCCTGCAAATCCTGACTCAGACAATTACCATCGCACATTACCGAATTAAATTCTTATTCTTCATCAAACCTCGCCAGCCGGAATACGAAGTCCTACGGAAGTGGAACGTTCCATGCGTCCGCACCGATAACTTCCAGCTGATCGTGGGGTTTGAAGTAATCGGTTGGATGATGATCTTCACCCATATCACCGAACAATCTCCGACGGCGAGGGGTCATCCGTGCGAGAACGTCTGTGGGAAGTTTGTCATAATCATAAGGACGGGACCACATCTGTCCATAACGGAAGGTCACGCTTTTTCGGATCCGTTCCGTCTGATTCGGACCCACACCGTGCCACAATGCCCATGGAAAGATAACTGCATCTCCTGCTTCCGCAAGCACCTGAATCGCGCCTTCGGGGTATGTGCCTTTTTTAAATCCATTCTCAGGAAAAGACATCTTGTGGCTTCCCGGCACACACATAAAATTTCCCTGATTCGGTTCCGTCAGATCCGTTAAGAAAAATTGGATTTTAAATTGCAGCGGTAAACTATCTGGATGCGGATGAATCCGTTGCAGTGAGGGACCCGCATCCGTATGAAATCCCATTAAAGCGTCTACATCCGGGTGCCGAACGTAGATTTGCGTTCCCATAATTTGGAGGTAGGGTCCCATCAGTGAAAGGATTGTGCCGAAGGTGTTCGGATGATCGGTGAGCGGATCCAGTGCATCTGTCCGTTCAATCGCACGGATAATCGTATATGCCCCTTTCCCGAATCGACTGCCTTGTAAACTTGGGGTTTCTTGGACATACGTCTCAATTGCTGAATCCACAGCCTCCAAAAGCGTCTCAATTTCGGTGGTGGAAAGAACATTCTTGATGATGAGAAATCCTTGTGTTTGCCACTCTTTTTGTTGCACCTCTGTCAAGTATGGAGATACCATGTCATTGCTCCTTCTAATCGCGTGAATTACAAGTCGGTTAGGTTTGAGGAGATTATAGACAATTTACGATGCTGTGTCAACCTTGTTTTGCCAAGAAAACTCAACGTTTTCACTGGATTTACGTCTAATTTATTAACGAAGCGTATGTAGATTGATTACACAATCGTGAGGTTGCAAACTTCCACAGGAAAACTATGGTAAACCAGAAAAATAAGCAGACATTCTCCCCTCCCCGGGTAGGCGAGGTTTCTAACCTCGCCGGTGCAGAGTGTAAAGGCAAGGTGTCTTTGCTTGGGTCTTCCTTCCAAGAAGCCTTATTAGCGAGACAACAGTATCTTGCGCCTATAGAATAAAGTATGAACAATTTCACAAAAATCCTTACCACCATCCGTCGTCCCTTTCAACAAGAACTCCGAAAGGGGTGCCGCGACGATATCGTCGTCAACGGATTGGGTAGCTATGTCCAGTTGTGGGTAAAGAATGGCGAGACGTTCACACTGGAAGCAACTGAAAAAGAGGTACTGAAGGGTTTAACAGATCTCTTTAAAAATTACGCCGATGCATCGTCCACCGAACGCCAACGCATACTTGAGGAGGCAACGAGACGAATTGAGGCGGCACTCGGGCACGGAAAACGAAACGCCTCGGATGTGGTCGGGACAGGTGCTGAACCTTCACCAACGCGCCAGCAATCGAGATCGCAGCGGACACGTTCCAAAAAAAGTGCCCAAACGGATATGTTGTCACTTTTTGCGGAAGTAGAAAGTAACCCGAAAAACTCGCCTCCAGAGCGGGCATCGGAACGTCCTCAAAAGTCACGCGATCACGACCATCGTGATGGCGTGCTTCCACCAGCTTCTACGGGACCAACGGAAGATTTGCCCCTTTTCCAAGACACAGCCCCCCCCTCACAACGAAAGAGCCACCAGCGAGAGACTGGGCTGGAAGAGGGGAAGGCTGGAAGAAAGGGCGGCGATCCTTCCTCCCTGCCAGCCTTCCAGTCAAATACTGACCGCCACTCAGAATCTGTCCCAATCTCGAACACCCCTGTCTCAATGGACGTTGAGTTGCTTGATTTTCTATCCCAACCCCTCCAGTATCTCAAGGGGATTGGTCCGCGTCGCGCCGAAATGCTCCAAGAAGAACTCAGTATCCAAACGGTTGGCGAATTGTTGGCATATTACCCGCGCGATTACATTGACCGTTCCAAAATGGTAGAGATTTACAGGGTTGGGAGAAGGGAAGATGACGAACCGGAAACAATACAAGGTAAAGTCGTCAATCATACTTCCTCTCCGACAGCGAGAGGCAAACGTATCGGTAAGATTTCAATTTTCGACGGCACCGGTGTAGCACTGCTCGTTAACTTCGGGAAACGTATCGGTATTATGAAGGCACTGCTTCCTGTTGATACCGAGGTTGTCGTCAGCGGCAAATTCGCTCGCCGTTACAATGAAATCCAAGCCACCGACTATGAATTTGAACGCTTTGAAGAAGATAACCTCATCCACACAAATCGAATCGTTCCGAAATACCCACTTACGGCGAAACTCACGGCGAAGATGCTACGCGCCTGGATGCGGATGGCGTTGGATGAACATGGACAGCAGATACCGGAAATTTTGCCACTCACACTTCGCCAACGACAAAGCTTGATTGACAGGCAATCCGCCATTAACGAGATACATTTTCCGACATCGGAGGCACATCGGGAAGCGGCACAGAAACGGCTCGCTTTTGAGGAGTTTTTTCTTCTCAGTGTCGGGATGGAGATGAAAAAGGAGCGTCGTATCTCGGAGGACGGTATCGCGTTTCGAGTTGAAATGGAAGGGGCTGGAACGTCTTCTTCCCTGGTACAGGATTTCCTCGCTTCGCTGCCTTATGAACTCACGGGCGCACAAAAGCGGGTTTTTGTTGAGATCCAAAACGATATGCGGCAGGAAACCGTCATGAATCGACTCATTCAAGGCGATGTCGGGTCGGGTAAGACAGTTGTCGCAGCGATGGCGTTGCTCTGTGCTATCGAAAACGGGTATCAGGGCGCGCTGATGGTTCCGACTGAAATCCTCGCTGAACAACACTATTATAATCTATCGGAGATGCTCGAGAATTTGCGCAAGGATACTGGGCAAACGGAGGATGAGAGCATAAACGTTGTGCTTCTCAAAAGTGATCTGCCAAAAGTAGAGCGCGAGGAGGCATTGGCGGCGATTGCCGATGGCACCGCAGACCTCATCGTTGGGACACAGGCGTTGATACAGGAAGGGGTCGATTTTCACAAACTTGGGCTCGTTATCATCGACGAACAGCACCGGTTCGGTGTGATGCAACGCGCAACACTCCGTAACAAGGCACAGTCAGCGGTAGCACGCCATCACGATGATCGTGATCGCATGACTACCGAAGCAAATGGAACGCAAAAGCAAGGTGCCGCCGCTCCTCCAGCACCGGACGTACTCGTCATGACTGCGACACCGATTCCAAGAACGTTGGCATTGACGCTCTATGGGGATCTGAACGTCTCTGTTATTGATGAGATGCCCCCCGGTAGACAGACAATTAAGACCTATTGGATAAAAGAGAAGGAGCGGGAAAAATTATACAGCACCGTTCGGAAGGAGATCCAACGCGGCAGGCAGGCGTATGTTGTCTATCCACTCGTTGAGGAGTCCGAAAAACTGGAGGAACTCAAAGCCGCCACAGAGATGGCAGCGCATCTTCAGAGCGAAGTGTTCCCCGATCTGCGTCTCGGACTTCTACATGGGCAAATGAAATCCATTGAGAAGCAAGAAGTGATGACGAACTTCAAGGATCGGCATATTGATATCCTCGTCTCAACGACGGTGATTGAGGTCGGTATTGATGTGCCAAACGCGACGTTGATGGTCATTGAGAACGCAGAACGGTTTGGGTTGTCACAATTGCATCAATTGCGTGGACGTGTCGGACGTGGTGAGCATCAATCAATGTGTTACCTTGTCGCTTCACCCAGAGGCGACGATTCTTATCAACGCATTCAAGCGATGATTCGGACAAACAACGGCTTTCGGATTGCAGAAGCAGACTTGAACATCCGCGGTCCGGGTGAGTTCTTCGGCACACGCCAATCAGGTATCCCAAATTTCAAGATTGCCAACATCATTGAGGATGCCACGCTTTTGGAAGCGGCGAAAAAAGAGGCAGAATTGCTCATCAACGCCGATCCAGCACTCAACGCACCCATGCATCAGTTGTTGAAGCGGATGTTACAAAAACACTGGCGAGACAACTTAGAGATAGCGTCTGTCGGTTAATAGGTTATAAAGGAGTTCTAATGACACGCGACATAACAGATATGACGCATGCAGCATTCAGTACTTGGCTCACACCAATTATCAACTGTCCGCTCTTTGAATCCCGTGAACGACTCGTTGCCTTGCTTGCTGAGAATGTTGATAGAGATGCCTTGGATACTGAGTGCCGTGAGTTTTATGAAGGCTACTGTGGTTTGGCGTTTGAATTAGAAGAACCTGAGGCGCAATTGCTCTCAATACTACGGACGCGTGATACGTTCGCACCTCTGCAGGAGCGCGTCGCAGCCGTGGAAGCTGTGCGAAAAACTTCGCCCGCAGGACGTATAGCAAAACGAATGAGTGATCTGCCCTTAATCACTGATCCCAACCCCGAGATTGAGGTGAGGGAATTATCGGATGATGCGTTCCGTAAACTGATGGAGATGCTCGCGAATTGGGAACTTTTTGCAGCGCGTGAACGAATTGTTAAACTGCAGAAGGCTTTACCATCGGTTGAGGAGACAGAACAACTGAAATCAGTATTCTTTGAATTTTTTGTGTGCTACCTGGAGTTAGAGCAGTTTCTTGAGGATTACCACTATGATCCAGATGAAGGATTAGAATTGCGTCCGGAAGTAGCTGAAAGGTTGGAACGTAGCGTAGCAGAACATGAGTCTGGTGAAGTCAAGCCGATTCCGATAGAAGAAGTTGCAAAAAAACTGGGACTGAAGTGGTAATGTACCGTTTGGAAATTATGCCAAAAGCGGAAGCAGACTTTGCGCGTTTAGATGCCACGATTGAACAGCGGATTCTTGATAAACTGAGATCACTCTGCGAAAATTGCGACACACATCGCCATGAGGCGCTCCGAGGCCCCTATAGAGGAAAATTCCGCTTACGCGTTGCCGGTGTTTACCGAGTTATCTATACCTTCAATAGACAAACAAGAACGGTTGTTGTTCATGAAGTTGGGCATCGGAGCAGTGTTTATTAGCAGCAATGTGATACCGAAACTGGGCAGATCCAGCCATCCTACACAGATGCGATTATCAAACGGTATAGTTGTGGGACAGTGATTGAGAAATCGCCGGAGATGTGGTAGCCTTCACCGCCGTCTTTCACTGTCCGGATCAGAATGGTTTTCTTGGGACGGTGGTAGTAGTGGGCATCGGTAGGGTTCCCTTCGTCTTGGAAGTCGGAGAAATCGATCAAGTCGAAATTCGCAGTCGCGAAATGTCGAATCTCCTCGCCGCGCTGCGTTGCGATGTTGCGAGCCATCGAAAGGCTTTTGAGGTAGACCTCGGGTCCCATGACAGCGGAGCCTAAATTCAGAAAAACACCGTCTTCTAACTGAGAAACACTCTGCGCAAAACGGAGAAAGTCCTCACCCGTTGTCCATCCCATCGCGGCGTAGTCAGCGGTAGGATGTTGGTCGATGATGTCATAGCCGATACCTTTGTGAACAGTGAACGGTATACCTAACCGATACGCCGCTGCAAACATACTCACGTCGCGATGTGGAAAAGGGATGCCCATCTCGCCGTCTTGGATTAATCTCCCGACGGCTTCTCCAAAGCCGATTTTGTCTCGGTAACCCCGAACAATCGCCTCATTCAGATAGCGTCCGGTTTCCTCCCAATTCCCGAACTTCCCATCCCAAATGTAGTCCTCTACATCTTCGAGCGTTGCACCGATGTGCGCAAGCTCAAAATCGTGGATAGCACACGCGCCATTTGAAGCGACGTGCGTGATGATACCGCGTTCCATCAGATCAATGATGAAACGGGAATTGCCGCGCCGCATGACGTGTGCACCCATCATCCAGATCACCTGCTTCCCACGGTGATGCGCCTCGACAATGCGATCTGAAACGGCAGAGAGATGTGGGTTTTCGTAGCGCGGTGTCTCCACGTCTAACGGGTAGACCTCTGCGACCGTCATCTTGTGTTGGCGTTCAGGGAGTGGAAGAATTGTGAGGTGGTCTCGATTCAGTTTTTTAATTTGTGGCCTCCTGGTCTGCGTTCCTTGTGCAGGTTTCCGATTATCCTTTACTGCTTTTTTAACATCAGGCAGTTTGAAAACAATCGCTTGTTGACCACTGATGACTATTCCTGCCGTAGATTGCTCTTACTGACTGCTGACTGCCGACGGCTATTCCGCAAACTTAGCAGAGACAATTTTCGAGATACCCGCCTGTTCCATCGTCACACCGTACATAGCATCAGCGATTTCCATCGTGCGACGGTTGTGGGTGATAATGACGAACTGCGTGTTCTCAGCGTAGGCACGGATAAGGTTGGTGAAGCGGAGGACATTCGCTTCGTCGAGTGCGGCATCGACTTCATCGAGGACACAGAAAGGACTCGGCTTGATTTTGAAGACGGCAAACAGGAGTCCAATCGCCACCAATGAACGTTCTCCACCCGAAAGTTGCGTGATACTCTGTGGACGTTTGCCCGGCGGACGAGCGATAATATCGATGCCCGAATCGAGCACATCGGACGGATCCGTCAATAGTAATTCGGTTTCACCGCCGCCAAACAGTTGTGTAAATACCTCTTGGAAGTTCGTCTGCACCGCTTCAAATGTCGCAAGAAATACCTCTCTCGATGTCTGATTAATTTTCTGTATTACCTGATACGTGTCTTGAACCGATTGTTGAAGATCAGCGCGCTGCGAAATCAGGAAATCGTGGCGTTTCTTATATTCCTCGTAAGCCTCAATCGCTTTGAGATTGACTGCGCCCATTCCAGAAATTTCTGCTTTCAACTTTTCAATATTATCCAACAGATCGATCTCGTCCATCGCTTGTTCGTTATCTGCTATTGGCGGCAGGGCATCGATCGAAACCTGATATTTATCGTGGATGCGGGTTGAGACCGATTTTATGCGCATTTCGAGTTGCGTTGTGGCGACTTCGAGTTTATGACGTGCCCGGTTCTGTTTTTCAAAGTTTCTGCGGGTTGCACGCATCTCTTTTTGGAGAACCTCTACCTCCTGAAGGAGCGTCTCACGTTCTTCGGTCAGTTCGTCAACGCGTGATTCCGCTTCGGCGCGATCCCCTTCTAAACGGAGAAATTCACGTTGCGCTGCAGCTACCTGCTCCACGAGGTCACTTTTCCTCTGTTCGTCTGTGTCAAGAATTGTCTGTTGTTCAGCGATATCCTTTGCTATTCGTGCCTGTGTTTCCTTGAACATTTGGACTTCGGATGCTAAACTCTCAAGTTTCTGACGCTGTCCTGCCAGGAAGACTTCCATCTCCTGACAAGTGTTCGCAACCTCAGCATGTTTCCGATTTTCGCTTTCAATCTGCTCGGACATGCGTTCGATCCATCGCTCGGTCCGAGTGCTCTTTTGGGTCAAGGACGCGATTTCAGTTTCAAGTGTTTCTTGTTCTTCGCGGGATGCCGCGACTGCACTGTCCAATTCTCGGTTTTCAACTTCAAGGGCAGCGAGTTGCTGTTCGAGCTGGATAACTTGCAGGTTTGCCTGCTCTAAGTCTTTCGTCAATGACGCTTTTTCAACCCGTTTATCCTGCCATTGTGCCGTGAGTGTCTGCCGCGTTTTTTGCAGATTCGCTATTGTTGCAGCGTATGCCTTACGTTTCTGATCCTTCTTATTGGAGTGTTGTGTCAACTTCCCGATCTCTTCCTCAAGCGTCTCAAGCTCACGCGCACGACTGAGGAGTCTGCCTTTTCTCTGGTTTGTTTGACCGCCGGTGATAGCACCAGATGTATTAATGACTTCGCCATCTAATGTAACAAGACGCGCACTTAGACGGAATTGACGGGTCAGGGCAATTGCTGAATCCAAATCTTCAATAACAAGCGTGTTGCCCAGGAGATGCCGCATCGCAACCTCGTATTTCGGGTCGTAATTGATCAATTCCTCAGCGATTCCGATAACACCCGGTCGGTCCAGCAGTTCCTCATCTTCAAATCTACGTCCACGTAATATATCCAGAGGGAGGAACGTGACTCTACCTGCGCGATGCTGTTTAAGGAAAGCGATGCCCTTTTGTGCATCCTCAGCGGTTTCAGTAATAACATTCTGGATAGCACTCCCGAGTGCTACCTCTATTGCGACCTCATACTCGGTATCCGTTGTGACGAGTTCAGCAACGACACCGCACACCCCTTGAAACTGATCGGAATAGTGAGTTTTCGCCTGCATGATTGCCCGAACACCCGTATAGTATCCCTCATAAGCAGATTGCAGTTCCTGTAGCGATTTGAGCCGTGAGACATTGGCGCCTAAGGTATTCTGTAAACCTTGGATTTCGGCTTCAATCTTACGGAGTGCGTCTTGATTCTCACTGAAGTCTATCTCTGCCTGATTTTTCTTAGTCTCGATTTGAACGAGTGCTGCCTTCAATTGGGTTTCGGCATACTGGACTTCATCGCGGGCATCATTAGCAGTGCTGAGCTTAGCCGTTAACGCTGCCTTATTTTCTTTCAGGCGGTTGAGATTCCCTTCGGTATTCGTCAACGTGTGCTCAATCGTTAAGCGTTCACGTTCGCGTTCTCCCAACTCCGTTGTAATCTCTCGCAAGGCATCTCGTGCTTCTTGCACGGAGTCCTTTGCCCTGCTGATACGCCCCGCGAGGTCTGTGAGAAGCTGCTGACGCGCCGCCAATCGACTCGCTTCTATCTTGCAGGATGCCTCAAGTTTTTGATACTCTTGGTTTCGTTCCCGCAGCTGTGTAAGTACCCCTGTTTGCTGCGCTTTTAAAGATTCAAGCGTTTGGAGTGCCCGCTCCCGTTCCCGTTGAATGTTGAGTTGGCGTTCCTTGTGAAGCACTATCTGACGTTCGATTTGCTCAATCTGTGATTCAACCTCGCGGAGTGCGGTCTGTCCTTCACGTATAGCTTCATCCAACTCAGATCGGCGGTTTGTGGAGTTCTCAATGCGTTCTTCACCAGCTTTAAGGGTTTCAGAAGCACTCGCAACAGTGGTGAGAACCTCATCCAAATCGGTTTGTGCTTGATTATAGTCTGTTCGGAGTTTATCGTATTCCAGGTGCGCGAGTTCCAATTCAAACTGCTTCAACTGCGCTTGTTGTGTGTTATAGTGCCGCGCCTGTTCCGCCTGTTCCTTGAGTGACTCGGTTTCGCGCTGTAACTCCTGAATCACGTCGTTAATACGGGCGAGGTTTTGCTCGGTCTGTTCAAGTTTACGGAGTGCTGTTTTCTTACGGTGTTTATATTTAGTGATACCGGCGACTTCATCGAAAAGAAAGCGACGTTCTTCGGGACGGACGTTCAGAATCAGGTCAATCTTACTCTGTTCCATAACGGAGTAAGCATCTACGCCGATACCTGTGTCCATAAAGAGTTCGCTGATGTCTCGAAGACGACACGGGTTCTGATTAATCAGATAGCGGCTTTCACCGTTGCGAGTCAGGTGACGAGACACCTCAACTTCTGGAGATGCGAGAGCGAGTTTCAGAGCATCTTGTGTGGTGGTATCAGGGGTCCCTTCGCCATTTGCAAAACGCAGTACCACCTCTGTTTTCTGTGCAGGGGCAAAATTAGCACCACCGTTGAACAGTAGGTCGCGCATAGAAGCACACCGAAGCGAGCGGGCACTCTGTTCCCCAAGCACCCATCGGATCGCATCGGAAACGTTACTTTTCCCGCAGCCGTTGGGTCCGACAATCGTCGTAATACCGGGTTCAAGTATAAAATCGACTTCTTCGGCGAAACTCTTAAATCCACGAATTTTGATGCTGTTTAAGTGCAAAGGTCTAACCTCCCACTATAAATTTAGATGATTATCGAAATGATAAGCGGTTTTAAGGTGTAACTTTCAAACGTTCACCTTGCAATGCGAAGGCACGTCTGCATCCTTAGTTATAGCGCGAACCTTCATATAATACGCAATATAAGCGAAAAAAGTTTCACGATTCTAATTGTCCGAGGTTCTCGCGAGTGTTAAAACATCGATTTCAGCGGGATCGGCAGTCCACAATTCACTCACTGCTTCACGAATCGTAGCACCGGTCGTGAAAACATCGTCAAAGATCAGGAGTCGTTTCCCACGGATAATGTCTGGGTTCCGAATTTCAAAAGCACCGACGATATTCTGCTGGCGCGTCTCTCTGTCCAAACTGCTTTGTGCGATTGTATGTCGCTTCCGAATCAGCGTATTTGCGAGAATGGGCACCCCTTCCGCTTTTGCTATTCCATTGGCAAGAAGCATCGCCTGATTGAAACCGCGTTCCCGTAGCCGTTTTTTATGAATTGGAATGGGCAAGATAAAATCGTATTCTGCAAGGCTACAGTCCGACGGGATATGGGCGTTTATCAGTTGAATTAGGTGTCGCGCGAGCACCTTTTTCTTCTCAAATTTAAAGAAATGTATTGCTTGTTGGAGTGTTGTTTGGTAAAATGCTACCGATCTCAGTTTCCCATAGCGCGGTGGGGTCGTAGCGCACGCGTCGCACAGTCCTTTAATACCCGACGTGCCACATATATCGCACCACGGTGCTTTGAAGAATTGGATATCCTGCCAGCAGCGATTACAGATATAAGGTATCGACGTAACCCCAAGATATTCCTTGCAAACCCGACATTCTGCGGGATAGAGGAAAGTTATCGCGGTTTCGTACATATCCCGCAATAAGAGAGGTACTTGCATGCCGATTGGCTTTGATCCCATAAAACGCTACCTGACTGAAATTAGAAGTTATTATATAATAAGTTTAACACAAGAAGTCTTTAATGTCAAGTAATTATTGAGGAAAAGGGAAGTATAATTGTCAGAATCAGGATTTACAGGATTTTGGGATTTTCGGGAGAAGAGGCAGTTTGTCAAGTGGATCCAGCCCCAGCGGGGCGACATTTGTGTAGATACGTGCAGACCAGAAAACCCAAGCCCCAGCGGGGCGGCATTTGTGTAGATACGTGCAGACCAGAAAACCCAAGCCCCAGCGGGGCGGCATTTGTGTGGCTTTTGATGTTGATGCGTTGAAATGTTACACCAGCGTAACATCGCAGGTGCAGCGGTCAGTATCTCTCACCTTAGGTGCCATCTGGGTTCCAAGCCATTTCCGAGACTAATGTTCTGTCGCGAAAAAAAATAATTTGGCGGAAGTGTAACATTTTCTTTTGGTGTTCTTGGGTATTTATTCACACAGGTTCCCCAATCCTTTAGGATTGGGGCGTTGACGTTTACATCACATACAATAACATATAATATATAATAACATATATAATTTAGGAATGCCAGTTTATTTTCATTCACAGAGCCTTACTGCCCTTCAACCGAACCTACAGCACTAATTTGATATTTCCCCAGGTCCGGTAGGTGCGGTTTCCTAACCGCACCGGGATTGTGAAAAAAACGTGAAATCCGGTAATTTCTTATCTCCGTGAAATTCCGCAAATTTTATAAAGATTCTGGAGAGCAGTGACTTAAAAACCCGCGTAATCCGCATAATCCGTGTAATTCGCGATTCAGACAATTTAACAATTGAATGACCCTGGATAAATGCCCGTGAAGCGTTGACAGAAAATGCCTATGCGGTATAATTGATTATCGTTGGATTGATGGAATCAAGAATGTGATTTTAAAACAGGAAACGAATATGTCAGAAACGACACAAACCTATTTAGGTAAGACTTACGCAGTTGACCCATTTTTGTGAAGTCTTTGGTTCGTAGTAGCGCAATTCTGCGGCGTACTCGCCCCGGGGAATGCCATAAGGCATTCATACCCGGGGAAGTGCATAAGCACTTATTGCGCATTCTTGGGGAATATCCCGTCAATTTTGGCATGAAAACTAATTTTGCGTAAGTCCTGTTAGGAGAGAAGGTCATTTGACACACAACACCCGCATCTGAGAGCAAGTTCCACGTATTCATTTTGCATTCACCCGCTATTATGGAGTATAATATCTGTAATCCTGTAAATCACAAAAATCACAAAAATCACAGTTCAGACTGCGGAACCCATAGCCAACAGTGTATGCAACAAGACATCCGGCGTTCCCGAAATCCGCGTCCTCTGCGTCAATCCGAGATTCAAACGAAAATATGAAAAATGTTACACTTTTCACCAAATTATTTTTTTCCCAACAGAGAACCGCAACAGAGAAACACCCCAGGAAACCCACGCCACCCGTGGATTCTCAACCGAAATACACACAGAAATGCCAATTTAAAAATGTTATAAAAACGTAACATTAAGGAAAACAAGCAATATGACAGAAAGACCGATAGTATTTTACAACAAAGAGCAACAGTTGAATGGGATACTGCATACACCAACAGGTTTCGATGCGCCGTGTCCGGCAATTGCCTTCTTTCACGGGTTTACGGGGACGAAGGTTGAGCCGCACAGGATATTCGTCAAAACTGCACGGGAACTCGCCGCTATTGGGTTCTATGTGCTTCGCTTCGATTTTCGGGGTTCCGGGGACAGTGCGGGCGATTTCTCGGAGATGACGATCGGTGGCGAGATTTCCGATGCCATCAAGTCAATTGACGTTCTCACGGCTATGCAAGGCGTAGACCCTGAACGCATCGGTATTTTGGGATTGAGCATGGGAGGCTGTGTCGCGGCGTGTGTCTCTGGACAGGATGTACGCGTGAAGTCAACCGTGATGTGGGCACCGCTCTCGGACGATCCACCAGACCGGAAACAGGAAATATTGGAAAGGTCCAAAAGCACACCGACCCCAGAGGAAATCGCGCAGCTAAACCCAAACATCGTCGGGAAAGCGTTCTATGAGGAGCTTCCCCATATATCCCCTTCCGTTACCATTCAGCAGTTTACGGGCGCGCTCCTCGTGATTCATGGGAGTGGTGATGAGGTCGTGCCGACCTCTCACGGCAGACGCTATTACGAATTGATGCACGAGCGCGACGCTTTGACGGAACTTGAAATCGTTGATAAGGCGGATCATACCTTCAATACGGTTGCATGGGAGCAAGCGGTGATTTCCAGATCGGTTGCGTGGTTTCAGCGAACATTGGCATAAGGAGACACAACGATGAGAGATTCGGGAACATGGCGAGAATATATGATTCAACGCCTCGCTTCCGATCCGGGAGGGGTGAAGGACTATCTCCAAGCAATTATGGAAGAATACCAAACTTTTGGAGATATGCGAATCGTCCTATTGGCACTCCGAACGGTTGCTGAGGTGGAGGGGGGCATATCAGCACTTGTCAAACGCATTAACGCTGAGCCGGAGGTACTCTCGGAAAAACTATCAAGCGACAAGGCTTTAACGATTGACACGCTTAGAACCATTCTTAACGCATTCGGATGCAGACTTTCAATCGAACCACTGGATACCGAAAATCTCCACCATCCTACGACTTATTCTCCAGATGCAAGACTGATACGGACTGCCTCTAATGCTACCGCTGCGTCGTCTAAACAGGGCGGCTGATCGGCGGCATCTCGGATCTCAGAGAACCACAGTTCCTGAAGCGTCTGTTGCGGTGAATCGGGTATAGAGAGCGGTGTCGCGCCGGAAGGTGTTGTGCAATGCCACTCGCCACCCGCATCGCTTATTGTGCCTTCGGTGAGAACATATCGTTCGTGTTCTTCGGCGGCGTTAATAGCAATGCCGCCTGCCCAGGTCCATTGTCCAATGCCACCGCGTTTGAATTCAACAATGAGTGTGTTGACAAACCTGTCGTATTGTCCGTTTTCCCTTAATCCTTCGTAGACGGCGTTTCTTTTAACGGACCCAGCACCACCGAAGAAATCCACAATCGGATAGATGTGGTAGATGAAAAAGTGGGCGGGTGTTCCGGATACCGACAGATTGAAAAGAATCTCGGGACGCGCACCGCGACCGGGTGTGAAGCGCACAAAAGAGGTGAGCAGCAGATCACCGAGTTCACTTATCTTTTGCTTGAGTGCTTTGTGGGTGTTAGAAACCGCCTCTGGATGCGACACCCGAAGGACACGACCCTGCTTTTCAGCAAGTTTCAGTGCCGCTTCTCCTTCTCCGACATCACTGGCGAGTGGATATTCCACGAAGACGTGTTTATCTGATCGCAACACCGCAAGCGTCATCTCACCGTGGCTGTCGTTGTGGGTGCAGATAACAACACCCTCTATGTCTTCACGTTCAACCAGACGCTCCCATTCAGGCATAAAGACGGTCTCGTGTTCTTTGGCGAGTTGGGTGCCTGTCTGTTCGTTTCTGGAGGCGATCGCCACGATTTCGGCATCTGGAATTGATGCAAATCGTGTGAGGTGATTCCGTGCCATCCCACCCGAACCGATAATTCCGATTTTAATTTTGTTCATATTTGTTATAGGACGAACGCAAGAACGCTTGGTTTGCTTGCGGGATGGAGGGGGTTTGACGGAAAGGATGGAAGATTGGGGACCATCCTTCCTTTCTGCCATGCTTCCATCCGCTGCTTCTAACCGTTCACGTTTTACCTTCCATGTTTCTAACCGTTGCTTTCATCCTTCCATCCCTACGCCCAGCCTTGGCTTTCACCACCGACGCGAGCCGCACTAATTTTCTCATAGTAACCGCTTTTCCGGTAAGCCGTCAATGGATATGGATCGCGTCCCATCTCCAAGCGGACCTGTTCCAATAACGGATTTACATCCGTCTCATAAGCGCGTTGGAGGATGGATTCTGCTTCAACCAAGTCGGCAGCATCCTGCGCGGCGGCGAGTGCCTCCCGGTCAACGAGCAGTGCCTTCGCATACGCCTTTTGCAGATTACACACGGACTGGATACTCGCTTCCACCTTCGGTTTCAGGTTATGGCTCTGGTCAATCATGTAAGCGATGTCGGTTTCCGTATCGGGATCGAGTTCTGCGGCGACCAGTTCGGTGTAAATCAGAAAGACTTCCTGTGGATTGATAGAGCCGACCGTTAAATCGTCGTCTGCGTATTTCCGGCAGTTGAAATGGAACCCGCCGAGTTTGCCTTCGTCAATCAGATAGGCGACGATGAACTCAATATTCGTGCCTTGTGGATGATGTCCCAAGTCGATGAGGACTTGCGCTTTCTCACCGAGTTTCGTTGCCATGAGGTAGGCGGTTCCCCAGTCCGGGAGATCGGTGTGGTAGAATGCGGGTTCAAAGAACTTGTACTCAATGAGCATACGGGTGGCATCTGGGAGTGCATCGTAGACCTCGACTAACGCCGCCTCCATCCACTTTTTGCGTTTCCTGAAGTTTGCCTGTCCCGGAAAGTTAGTCCCATCTGCGAACCACAAACTGAGCAGATCGGAGCCGGTTTTTTCCATGATGTCAACACACTCCAGCATGTGATCAATCGCGAGTCGCCGGGTATCCCTATCCGGGTTACAGACGCTTCCGAGTTTATACGCCTGATCTTGGAAGACGTTCGGATTAATTGCGCCGATGCCGATACCGACATCCGCGGCATACTGTTTCAATGCGCCCCAATCGTCCGTTTTGTCCCACGGAATGTGGAGTGCGACGGTGGGAGCGATACCGGTGAAACGATGAACGGTGGCTGCGTCTTCCAGACGTTCAGCGGCATTTCGCGCTGCGCCGGGTTGTTCAAAGACACCGAACCGAGTGCCGGAATTACCGTAACCCCATGACGGCGTTTCGATGTGTTGTTCTTTGAGATGGGCTTTGATAGTCTCTACCTGTATCCCCTGTTTTTCTAACGTTTCAGCTAAAATATCATAAGCGGGATTGCTCATGCTGCTTTCCTTTCTTGAGTGGTTATCGGTTGTTAGTTGTCAGTTAAGAGGTTTCCGTTAGCGGTCAGGAAGTTTACAAATAACGCCAGTTTGAAAATACATCTGTAGGTGTTTTTGCTTGGGTGTTTCCCCAGGTAGAGCGGTAAATACACACCAAAAACCTGAGTATGGGGACGAATATGCCACTTTTCAAGGAAACCCTTTCTGCCTAAGTACCGGTAGCGAAACCCGACATTCCACTTTTATCACTAAAGTTGCGAAGTATCAGAAAGTTTGCAAGTGTACTAAAGTTGGGAAGTTGAAAGAGGTATCTTTGAAACTTTAACACACTTTACGGACTTCCAGCACTTTACGGACGTTAAAACTTTCCGCCAACTGATAACTGACAACGACTATATTGCCAATTCCTGAAATATCTTTACAAGTTTTTCCTGCGTAGCGTTTGGATCTTCAATGATGATACGTGCACCGCCGATAACGTCCATGAATCCCAATTCACGCGGGTATCGAGGGACAACGTGCAGATGAAAATGCGGGATGCTCGCGCCGGAGGCATCACCCATGTTATAGCCGACGTTGTAGCCGCGTGGCTGATAGGCGCACGTTAATACCTCAAAACAGAGACATTGGAGTTCGTGAAGATCTTGAACCTCTTCCTGATTCAACTCCCGAACGTCAAGCACATGCCGATTCGGAAAAATTAAGAGGTGCCCCGGACTGTAAGGATAGAGATTCAGCGAGATGGTAAAACGTTCAGTTCGATGGACTTCAAGTCTTTGGACTTTATCATTTTTCTCGACAATTGCACACAAAATACATGGGACATCTGGACGGTTTTTTCCTTTGGCATAAGGCATTTTGTTCGGGACGAAGAGGTTATGTCGCATAAAGAGGTTTCCTATTCTTCTGTAGCACGCCGTGTTGTATAATTTTTTGTTTTATAAGCGGCAAAAAGGGGTTAAATTTTGACACGTATATGATATACTATTTCGATAAAGCTTGCAAGCAGATAATTATTAGCAGGTATGTAAAGTTTTTGGCATTCAACACTCGAAGGTGTCTTAACATCCTTTTGGGACGTAGGTTATCCGTGATTTTTGACCTGTTTTCGCTTCAACCCCGTAGGGGTGGCCTCTCTGTAGAACACAGTTAGACCGCATCAGTGAACCCCGTAGGGGTGACATCTACAGTCTTTGACGAAATGTTTCCACACCCATTATCAGCAGTCAGTAAAAAGCGTTTAACAATGGAGTCGGTGTGCTCAGTTAAGCCTCGTGTTTTTTCAATAATTGTGACTATCCCACAGGAGATTTTGATGGAGAATGGAAAATTGCTATCGTCCACGCCAGTCAGAACGAACGAAGATGATACGACGACTTGGGCACTCCCGCAAGGCGCAATCGCACGATTGGGACAGGGTCTTGTGGAGACGCTAACATTTTCCGCAGATGGACACTGCCTCGCCATCGGAACGAGGGTAGGACTCTATTTATATAACGTGACAACAATGTCGCCTGTCGCATTATCAGGAACGAAACGCGGGGCATGGAGAGCCACTTTTTCGCCGAATGGAAAGTGGATAGCCACCAGCGATTGGGACGACAACATAAAGATATGGGATACACATCGCGGGACATGTCTCACGGAGATAACAACAGAGACTGCCCCCTCGACATTGGCGTTTTCACCTAACAGTCGGTGGTTTGCTACGAGCCACAGTGAAATCGCTTCTATCAATGTCTGGTGTCCGGAGACAGGCGAGATGCTCACGAAATTCACCGGCGATGCTGAAAAAAGTGGGCGTTTCATGCCGATAGCCTTCTCACCTGGCACGCACCTGATTGCGTCTACTGGGCGTGAGAAAGCAGATAGCAACGGCGAGTCGGTGTTGCTGTGGAATGTGGAACGCGGGGACCAAATTGCCCGTTTCACAGGACACACGAGTTCTATCTATAGCCTCTGCTTTTCGCCGTGTGGTCGTTTTCTTGCCTCCGGTGGAAGAAAAGATGGCACTGTCTGTGTTTGGGACACGGCTGATTGTCAACAGATAGCGGAGTATATAGGTTATGGCTCTGCTTGCATGGTTGCCTCCTATTCACCAGAAGGCATCCTCCGCGCCACAGCGATCTCTTATGACGAAATCTGCAAAAACAACGCTATCATTACGGTGTGGAACTTGGAAGATAAAGAGAAACTTTATACGACTAAAGAAAACATAGGAGATCATGCAATCGTGGATTTCTCAAGTGGTTCGCGGTTGGTGCACGCATCTGGAGAGGGCGGCATCAAAGTCTGGCATATCGGCAAACCGCACGCGTATACATCGAACTACCAGCCAATCTCATTTCCGAATACGATCGCGTTTTCATCCGATGGAAAAACAGTGGTTGCTGAGTACCGGGAAGGTCGTCGGTTGTATTCGCACGGTGATGTTCTCTTCTGGGATTTAGCAAGTAGACGTTTAAACCGAGCAGTCGAATCAGAACCGATCGGAACACGACAGTTTTTCTTTCCTGATTCCAGCGGAAAACGACACATCGTCAGTCTTGATAACGACACCGTCAGGCTATGGGAGACTCAAAAAAATAAAGATGTCCTCATCGCTGAGTTCACAGCGCATGACAGAAAATGGATCCGCGCAGCGTTTGCGCCACAAGTCAATCGACTGGCATGTTTGGACGAAAAAGGTATAGTGGTTGTCTGGAACTTGGAAAGCATGAAAAAAGTCTGCCAATTCACACACCTCCACGAGCGGTTCCCAGATGCTGAGATGGCGACGTTGGAATTCAGCCCAGACGGGAAGTTACTGATCAGTGAAACCGATCACTGTCCGTCTGTTCGGCTCTGGGATGTGGAGCACGGCGAAGAGATTCGCGAGTTTCCAAGTGATGAAATCGGTGGGATTATGGGACTCTGGGATAATCGGGGGTTTTCTCCGTGCGGTTCGTATCTCGTTTGCAGCGAAGCAAGAACCGAAAAACTGCGGTATGGAGAGACTATCTGTGTGTGGGATGTCACACGAAGGCAAATTCTCGCGACGATACCGTTTCGGCATGCGTTCGTATTTGCCTATTCTTCGTGTGGTTCGTATTTGGCATGCGGTGGAGAAGATCCAGAAGGGATTCTGTTGTGGGACCTCAAACGTCGTGAAATCTACAGATGGTTACCGCTACCCACAGGATGTCAGGAGACACATTCGTTGACGTTTACATCTTGTGGACGATACCTGGCATTCGGTGCCGCGTGGGAACAGGGTTTTGAGAAGGTCCCTATCCATGTGTGGGAGGTTGAGACAGGCACGCACATTGTCACATTTTGGGGACATCCAACAGACGTGCAGGGACTCGCTTTTTCACCCAATAACGAGTTTTTAGCAAGTGCGAGTTTTGACGGATCCATTCTCCTCTGGGATCTGAACCCCTACTTGTAGTATCCCAAGAGGTGTTTAGATTAAAACTTTCCACATTCTCTTCTTGACAAACAGTCCCAAAACCGCTACACTATCTATATCATGTTGGCAGACATATCGAGCGTAGCCGCTTGGAAACCACGTGTCTGCCTCCCACTCGATAGGGATAACAGCGTGATAACGTGAGGTTTCCCATGAAAACGATCTTTCTTTTTTCAATACTGTTCTGTGCTATTGCAATGCCGGCTCTTGCCGAGTTGACGGAGGCAGACCTCAATAAAATTCGTCTGATTGTCAAAGAGGAAGTCAGCGCAGACAGGGAGAGTTTCGAGAAGAATATAAAAGAGTATATCAATACCAAGAATGAGAGCATTGAGAAAAGACTTTCGCTCGTTACAACTCTTATAGTCGGACTGATGGCACTCATAGGCATTCCCTTAGTGGTATTGACCGTTATTATGATAGGCTAGTGCTGTGTCAAGTTGCGTTTGATAGTATTGTCAGTTGGGTTGAAGGGATTTTCCCTGTAGGGGCAGTCCCTTGT
>JAGWBV010000044.1:29577-33850 GCA_021295715.1 Candidatus Poribacteria bacterium
TGTCAGTTGGGTTGAAGGGATTTTCCCTGTAGGGGCAGTCCCTTGTGGCTGCCCACATCCATCATTTTAGGAGTGACACTCGCTCCTGAAGATAGGAAGGTAATTGAACAACTTATACGCGACCAAGAAGTAAAAATAGAGGCTCTTACCCAAGAAATCGAAACGCTCAAACAACAGCGAATCGTCAACCCTTGAACCGCCAGAACGGTGTGCCGCAAAACATACTGGAACCGTCGCCGTCTTGAAGCCGAAGCACACGGCGAAACTTTTACAGAACCACCGCCCGGACACGATTCCCTAAAACTCAGAAAGAAAAAACGCTTTATCTTTTTCTGATTTCTCTTGAGAATCGGAACATTCCAATGACTTCAAATATTAATCCCAAGACGATATTTACGGGTGATAATCTCCCTATCATGCGAGGCATGAATAGCGAATCGGTTGACTTGATATACTTGGACCCACCGTTCAATAGCAATGCCAACTACGCCACGCCTATCGGTTCAGAAGCAGCGGGTGCAGCGTTCAAGGACACATGGACACTCAGTGATGTTGATATTATGTGGTTAGATTTAATTGAAGCAAAATGAAGTGCCACCGTTTATTCAGACCAAAAATTAGCAAAGTTAGGTTCCAAGTTTTGCTGTTGAAATTCCATAGGTGTCAAATAATCTAACGCCGAGCGCGGGCGTTTCTGGTGATACACTTGTGTAGTAAAATGATCGATGCGTTCTCTTGCCTCGGTTATATCTTCATACGCATTGAGGTGGACTTCCTCCTCCTTCGCTATATTTCGCTATATTTCGCAGCATTTCGCTATATTTCGCAAGAAGGAATACGAAAACGTTGCGGACTTTGAGCAGAAACATAACGTTGGCACTTCAGTCTGTTCGCGAGTGAACAAATTCGCCGACTGTTCGCGATCCTTTGCTGTTCAACCATTGTGGAACACCTATAGTTAACGCCAGTTTGAAAATACATCTGTAGGTGTTTTTGCTTGGGTGTTTCCCCTAGGTAGAGCGGTAAATACACCGAAAATTCAAGACACTTTCTGGATCAATACCGGTAGCGAAACCCAACGTGACACTTTTATCAAACTCACGTTATAGTTACGGCGATAAGCCCTATAAGTGCAATTACCAGCCAGAAGATTTGGCTTAATCGTTTGTCGGTTTTGCTTATTTTGACGTTGACAGTTTTGATTTCTTGAATTTAGATGTAAATACCCACTTGCGCACAGTCTCAATGAAAAAAGCGTGACTTTTTTCCGATTTTGGTGTATACTCTTATCGCAACCCCCGCAAAACCGACGCAAAGCGGTTGAGAGACTGTTTTGCCGCACCTGATGAGGACAAACGAAATGCCCACCCGGCATCCACTTCTGGAAATTTCGGAAATTGACACACATATCGAGGCATACCTAAATCAGGTCGGCGAAATCACGTATCGGTTTCCAGAACACGATTCGAGATGTCAATCCTTCCGAGCGGTCGTTGACAACCAGCGTTGGTTCGTCAAACACGGCAACATACCACAAACCATCAGATGGCTTAAGCAAGCTGTTCGTTTCCACGCCGCTGTCCAGCACGAGGCACTTCCTCGATTGCACAACGCTTTTGCTACGCCCGATGGTTTCGCACTGGTCTACAATTGGGTAGATGGGGAGGGTTTACGTCCGGAAAGGGAACTGCGTCCGGATGAAATTCACCCGCGTGATAGGTTTTGTGCATTGCCAGCAACTGAGATAATTGATGCACTCAACGTCATCTATGATGTCCATGTCCTTATTGAAAAACAAGGGTTTGTTGCTGAGGACTTTTACGACGGCTGCATTATCTATGACTTTGAGGAAAAGCGAGTTCATCTCTACGATTTTGACCACTATCATCCAGCACCTTTTATAAATGACCGCGGACGATTGTACGGCTCAACTCGATTCATGGCACCGGAGGAATTTCAGGAAGGCGCGAGAATCGACGAAAGGACAAACGTCTTTATGTTAGGACGGACGGCGTTCGTGTTGCTCGCCAACAACAGCGATTCACGAGACGACTGGAAAGGGAACGATGCTCTCTGGCATGTTGCGAAGAAAGCAACAAACGCGGACAAACAATTGCGATACCCATCTGTCCAAGCGTTCGTTTCCGCATGGCACGCCGCGATTAATGATTTTTAATTTATGGTCTCCTGTTAGGAAGTCGTCGATTTTAACAAAACTGTAGCCTGCAACAACGGCGCAGGTGACCCTGACGCGAAGAACGTCAATATCCAAGCAACCGACACTGACCCGCAAGGAATAATTAAAAATGCGAAAAATTACGGATAACGAAATTCAATTCTTCAATGATAACGGATACCTCATCTTGAAAGGTGTAATCCAATCCGATGAACTTTCCGTTATACAACGTGAAAGTCAACGATTGATTGATGAGATTTTGGCGGGTGGACCGGCAGACCCATGGTGCAACCGGGGTCCAGAAGGGATTCCTTACTACCTGACCTATCTACACTCCCATCCGAACGAGTTCTCCCTGAGACTTTTGGGACACCCGTCCATTGGGGATCTGCTACATCGGATCGTCGGACCCGATTTCATCCCATGCTATGAATCTTTAGTCTTCAAACTGCCGAAACACGGTTCCTCCGTTAGATGGCATCGGGACGGCAATGCAATCCGTGAAAATCATCCGATCTTTAACATCGATATATACATTGATGACTCCACTGTTGATAACGGGTGTGTCTGGGTCATCCCAAAAAGCCATCTCTGGGGGATCGAAGAGGCACAGGAGGTTATTGACAGGGGTGAAGCCAATTTTGAACGTGAAGACGCAGTGCCAGCAGAAGTTGAACCGGGTGATATTCTACTCCACCATACCAAGGTCTTACACGGCAGTAAAATTAACACGAGTGGGACGCTGCGTCGGGTGATTTACTTCGATCAACGGACCCCGCGATGGAACGAACGCTATAAATGGTGGCAATCGGAGTTCTTGACACAACGCTGCAAACTCTATCAGCGTGCCCTCCACGAACGCCGAACGAACCCTTATCCGTCGGATACCGAGCAGTTTGATTACAACATCCCATCAGATATGCCGACATGGGACCCAGCGGAAGATTTCGATCTGCGGATTCAGCACCGTGCCTATACGTATCAAGAGTAGCATGGAATTTTATCAGTGTTGTTGAGATTTTTTTATATTCAGCTTTTCGCCCGTCGCGATCCCATCCGGGTTTGCAGGACAATTTTATAGACGGGTTTCGCGTAGGAAACAACAGCAAGCCCGTAACGTAGTGGAGGGCGACTCGAGAGAAAGACGCGTGGAAGATCAAATTCACGTTGTTTCTCCGCAAGGTATAATTAAAAATGAATGTTTTACTTATAGGAGGTTCAGGACACGTCGGAACGATGACGCTCCCTTACATGAAGAGCCATCACAATTTCCGAGTCCTTGATCTCAATCCGCCCAAAGACACATCTATTGATTACATCCAAGGGTCCGTTGCCGATCCCGCTATCGTTCAGGAAGCGTTGAAAGGGATGGACACGTTCGTCTACATGGTGATGCTGCAACCGACGAGCGACCGGTCCTCTGTCGCCGATTTCAGCGACATTCTCGCAAACTACGAGGTGAACGCGAAGGGACTGCATATCGTCTTACATGCCGCGAAGGAAGCGGGCATTCGCCATGCCGTCTACACAAGCACTTTCACCGTGCATGAGCGGACGCGAAACAATTTTCCGTATGAAGATGTCGTCCCTCGTGATAATCCTGGGGTCTATGGATTGACCAAAGCCTTCGGTGAGCAGGTCTGCGAATACTTCTCACGAGAACACGGCATGTCACTTATTGCTTTGCGAATCACGGGGCCCTCTACACGCGAACAGTGGCTTGAACGTTACGCGCAACCCAAAGATTCATCAGTCCATATCTGGTGGACGGATGAAGAAGATTTAGCGACCGCGTATCTCGCGGCTATCTCGGTTGAACATGAGGGTTTTGACGCTTTCTTTATTTCGGGGGATCATGAACAGAAGGAGATTAATCTCTCGAAAGCGAAACGTCTGCTCGGTTGGGAACCGCTAACGCACACGCGTGTGTAATTTGACAAAAACCTTGTTACATGATACAATATAATACGGTCAAACCGAAAGTCTACGTTGAAACAACAGTGGTGAGTTATTTGGTTGCTAGTGCTGTGTCAAGTTGCGTTTGATAGTATTGTCAGTTGGGTTGAAGGGATTTTCCCTGTAGGGGCAGTCCCTTGT
>JAGWBV010000044.1:33939-60238 GCA_021295715.1 Candidatus Poribacteria bacterium
ATCCATCATTTTAGGAGTGACACAGCACTAGGCCTAGCCACGATGTAACGTTAGCCTCTCGACAACACTCGCGCCCAGATGCACAGCATATCGCCATTGCCACGGTGAGCTGATACTATGCCGTTGCTGTGTCTCGTAAAATCGTGAAAACAAATATTATAGATGATTAAACTTCTCTGTATAAAATCTTCGTATAAAAATCTTCAGATTCGCTTTTATTTTTTATTTTCAAGGTAAGGAAAATCGCCTATGACGCACCCTGAACTCACCCTAACAGAAAGTCGCCCCTTCCATACCCAGCGCCGAGATACATGGTGGTTGCAACCCTTAGCGGTATTTGTCGGGTTGGGACTCTTCATCGTTTATGCCACCTTTCGAGTTTTTGAAGGGAACCACTTTTTTTATGGTCCCTACCTGTCACCTTTCTATTCACCACTTCTTTTCGGTACACAAGAGGTGGCACATAGCGTTGATCACAGCTGGTTCGGTATGATGCCAAATTGGATACCGGGTTTCATTACCCCGGCTGTCCTCATTTTGTGGGCACCGCTCGGATTTCGCTTTACATGCTACTACTACCGGGGTGCGTATTACAAGGCTTTTTGGGCAGACCCACCTTCTTGTACAGTATCAGAACCGCGTAAAGGATATCGCGGTGAAAACTCGTTCCCGCTGATTATACAGAACATCCACAGATATTTTCTTTACGTCGCGCTTGTTGTTCTGGGCATCCTCGCCTATGACGTGTGGAAAGCCCTTTGGTTTGATGATGGTAACGGCGGAACAACCCTCGGTATCGGTGTAGGCACTATCGTTTTGGCAGGCAACGTCGTCCTTTTAGGGGGTTATACCTTGGGATGCCACTCTTTGCGCCACCTTGTAGGTGGAGTCGTTGATCTGCTCTCTAAAGCTCCAATCCGTCGCAGAGCCTATAACTGTGTCAGTTGCTTGAACCAGCGACACATGCTTTGGGCATGGATGAGTCTCTGTTGGGTCGGTTTTTCGGATGTATACGTCCGCTTTATAGCACCGACACTCGGTAAGGACTGGATTACATTTTAAAAAAACATCTATTGTAGATAGGACTTACGCACTTCCCCGGTAGGTGCGGTTTCTAACCGCACCGAATCCTGTGAAAATAGGTGAAATTTGATCATTTTGCGTAAGTCCTAGTAGTCTGTCAACGTTATTTTGACTTTTTGTGGGTCGGGTAGAACGGAGTGAAACCCGACAAAATCGGACGAGCCCACCTGTCAGTTTAGATGTGACAGACTACTAGTAGAAAAGAAAGAGGAAACATTAGCGTGGCATCTTACGAAACTCATGAATATGATGTACTGATAATCGGAGCCGGTGGTGCTGGACTTCGTGCAGCGATTGAAGCCGCCGCAGGTGACCTAAGAGTAGGACTTGTGTGCAAATCTTTGCTCGGTAAAGCGCATACTGTTATGGCAGAAGGTGGTGTCGCTGCCGCTTTGGCAAACGTCGATGAAAGAGATAGTTGGCGTGTGCATTTTGCTGATACCATGCGCGGTGGGCAATATCTCTCTAACGCACGAATGGCAGAACTCCATGCACAAGAATCACCCGACCGAGTGCGCGAACTTGAAGCGTGGGGTGCTCTGTTTGATCGCACACAGGATGGCGGCATCCTTCAGCGGAACTTCGGTGGACACCAATACCCGCGCCTCGCACACGTCGGTGATCGCACTGGATTGGAAATGATCCGAGCATTACAGGATCACGGTATTCATCAAGGCATTGAAGTGCACATGGAGAATACCGTCGTTTCGCTCTTGAAAACCGGCGAAAGGGTCTCAGGGGCATTCGGATACGAACGTGAAAAAGGACGGTTCAAGGTCTTTTCTGCAAACGCGGTCGTTTTGGCGACAGGTGGGGTCGGAAAAGCATACAAAATCACAAGCAATAGTTGGGAATATACCGGCGATGGACACTCTCTCGCATACCATGCCGGGGCAGAACTCATAGATATGGAGTTCGTCCAATTCCATCCGACGGGTATGGTGTGGCCCCCCAGTGTCCGAGGTATCTTGGTCACAGAGGGGGTGCGTGGCGAAGGCGGCATCCTCACAAACAGTGAAGGCAAACGCTTCATGTTCGATGACATCCCAGAACTTTATGTGAACCAGACAGCAGATAGTCCTGAGGAAGGTTGGCGATATACGCAAGGCGACCGAGACGCACGCCGTCCGCCTGAGCTTCTCACACGCGATCATGTCGCACGGTGTATCGTTCGAGAAGTCCAAGAGGGTCGCGGGAGTCCGCACGGTGGGGTATTCTTGGATATAGCATGGATTAAGGAAAAAATTTCGAACGCTCCAGAACATATCCGTAGAAAACTGCCGAGTATGTACCATCAATTCAAGGAACTCGCCGACATTGACATCACACAGGAACCGATGGAAGTTGGTCCGACAACGCACTATATCATGGGCGGTATTCGGGTCGATGCGGATTCACAGATGACGGCGGTGCCAGGACTCTTCGCGGCGGGTGAATGCGCTGCCGGATTACACGGTGCGAACAGGCTCGGCGGTAATTCGCTCTCCGATTTGCTTGTCTTCGGCAAACGCGCCGGAGAATACGCCGCACAGTTTGCAGAAGAGAACGAAGCAGTCTCACTTGATGAATCAGAAATTGATGCAATCGCTGCACACACACTAAAACCCTTTGAAAATCCGGTAGGCGGTGGCAGTGGTGAAAAGATGGGACCCTACGACATTCAGGCACAACTCCAAGACAAAATGCAGGAACTCGTGGGTATTGCCCGAAGTCAAGAAAGCCTCACGCAAGCCTTGGAAGAGATTCAAAACCTGCGCGAGCAGGCAGAGAACGTTCATGCGATCGGCAATCGAGAATACAACTCCGGATGGCATACCGCGCTTGATCTTGACTGTTTGATCACGGTCTCCGAATCGATTGCACTCGCAGCACTTGAACGCAGGGCAAGCATCGGTGCGCATTCACGGGACGATTACCCAGAGAAAGAGGAACCCAGCGCAGGGAAATATAACACCATCGTCAAGAAGGCATCCGACGGCACAATGGAGATTCGCCGTCAACCCGTTGATGAACTCCGAGCCGATCTGCAGGAAATCATAGACGAAATCGGATAGTATTTTTAAAGGAAAATTAAAAAGATGGCGAAAGCAACATTTAGAATCTGGCGTGGCAATGCGGATGGCGCAGAATTTGTCGATTACGACACCGAGGTATCTGAGGGGATGGTGGTTTTAGACGCTGTCCACCGTATCCAAGCCGAGCAGGCAAACGACATGGCTGTCCGATGGAATTGTAAGGCAGGAAAATGCGGATCCTGCTCCGCCGAAATCAATGGACAACCGAAATTGATGTGCATGACGCGCCTCAACGATTTATCGCTTGATGAACCCGTTACCGTCGAACCGATGCGTGCATTCCCGCTCATTAAAGACCTCGTTACAGATGTCTCGTGGAACTACAAAGTTAAAGAGAAAATGAAACCGTTCACGCCACGACCCCCTGATGCCGAAGATGGCACATGGCGAATGGAACAGGAAGACATCGACCACATCCAAGAGTTTCGGAAGTGCATTGAGTGTTTCCTCTGCCAGGATGTCTGCCATGTCCTCCGAGAACACGATCTTCATGACGAGTTCATCGGACCGAGATTCTTCGTTTACGCCGCTTCCTTGGAAATGCACCCGATTGACACGGAAAACCGGCTCGAAGAATTGAAGGATTCGGATGGTATCGGGTATTGTAACATCACCAAATGTTGCACGAAGGTCTGCCCGGAACATATCACGATTACGGATAACGCCATCATCCCGCTCAAAGAACGCATCGTTGACGAATTCTACGATCCGATTAAAAAACTGTTCCGCGTCTTTAGTCGTTGAGGGATACGCTTGTGTGTCTAAACCGCAATGAATGCGATTCACCGTTCTCAAATTGGCGTAACAAGTACAAAATTTTTCTTGACAGATGTAATTCGGAGAGGTTAGAATCATGGGAACCAGCAAAAATGATATTTTAAGAGTGGGTGTGATTGGACCCGGCGGTGCAGGACGCGGAAACACACTCGGTTTCGCAACACGTCCCGACGCTGAAGTCGTTGCCGCTGTGGACACCCACGAAGCGAGTTTGGACGCTTTAGAAAGCGCGCTCCAAGAACGGGTTGACGGCTATAAAGCGAATAGTTGCAATCGATACCTCGGTGAATACGAATTTGTGGAAATGCTCAATCACGAAGATCTGGATATAGTCGGTGTATTCTCGCCGCACTCCCTGCACGATATTCATGTGAAATACGCGCTCCGTGCTGGATGTCACGTTATCGTCGAAAAACCGATGGCGAATGTCGTTGGCGATGCAATCGCTGTAACCAAAATCGCAATGGGCAGTGGGTTACATCTTGTCGGTGGATATCAACGGCATTACGAGGATACCTACATGGCAGCGAGACGCGCAATCGCTGAAGGACGTATCGGTAACCTCCAGAAATTTGAGGTCTACATGGCACAGCGGTGGGGCGCAGGTGGATGGCGAGGAGATCCACGTTTCTCCGGTGGTGGACAGCCGAATGATTCAGGAAGCCACCTCCAAGATATATTCTTATGGATGACAGGTGCCTTGCCTGCTGAAGTCTACGGAACAACTGACATGAAATTTGAGGACGACGATGGAAACCTCGTTCCAAAGTTCGTTGAAATTAATTCTTATTCTGATGTAACGCTCGATAATGGTGCCGAAGGCACAATCACTATCCTCGGAAACACGCGCGTTGGGTTTGAAGAATGGGTGATTCTCGAAGGTGATGAAGGAACGATCGAAATCAAAAATGGCATTCGTTACACCCCCAAAGGTGGCGAGCCAGAACCCCTTGCTTATCCGCGTCCGGAAGGATATCCCCGCAACAAGGTCGACCAGCTCGTCGGTTTGGTGAAAGGTGAGTACCAGACAAATTACACCTCTGGCATCAACGGAGTGCGCACCAGTTGGTTGACAAATGCAGTCCTTGAAGCCGGTAAAGGACCCGACGCGAAAAATAGAGTCAATTGCGACGAACTCATTCAGAGAGAGGGATACACTCGGCAAGAGGTCTTAGAATTGATTGATGAATGTGCATCCAAATCATGGTATTAAAGCAGGGATGCTTATTCACGTAGGTATCTTCAAACCGAGTCAATAAGAAAAAAGGAGAAAGATCGTGAAATTTTCAGCACAACTCGCAACCAAGACTTATGATCGCTGGCAAAAACTCGCTGTTGAAAGCATGAAGTATTGCTCGCTTGTCGCTACTGTCTTAGTAGCAGCGATCCAAATCAGTTGCGTATCCGGGGGGGCGCTGCGTAACGCAGAAAATCTTGTTGAACAGAAAGATTATCCAGGGGCGATACAGGCGTATCAAAGTGTTGTGGATGCCCAACCCGGCACACCTCAAGCCCTGCAAGCGCAACTTGCTATGGGTAAATTGTTTGTTGACCGGATGGATCAACCCGCCGAAGGCATCAAAGCCTATGAGACAGTCATTGCTGCTGCTCCGGAAAGTGATGAAGCCGCTGAGGCGCATTATGAACTCGGGATGCACTATTTCCGACAAAAGGATTTTAAAGCCTCTCAAACCCAATTTGACGCAATCATCAACAATTTTCCGCAGCTCGAATTGAGCCACAACGCGCAACTGATGCTGGCGAAAAGTTTTGAAGAAGCAAAGGACTTTGAACAGGCAGTAGAGGTGTTCGATAACTTCGCAAACCGAAATCCTCGAAGTGAACGTGCCGCACTCGCTATTGCCAATAAAGGGCGAATCCAACGACAGCACCTCAAAAACGAAGATGAAGCGAAACGCACGTATCAATCACTCGTTAAAAGATATGGGAAGGTCGAGGGGGCTGAAGAAGAGATTGAGAAAGCAAAACAGGAACTGACAGACCTCAACGCCAGAATTCCAGAACCTGACGACCCACTGGCGACACAACTTGGCAGAGCTTATGCACAGCAAGAAGCGAGACGTGAACGGGACCGCCCGCGCGGGGGGGTTGAGAAAAGCCGCGCAATGGGAAATGTTGGTTTACAGATCGCAGACTCCGGATTCGGGGTGAGTGCATCAGAAGTCATGCGGAATTTCGGCGGTCAAGGGGGTATCGCAGGCGATGACCAAGGTACTTACTATGACGCTGAACTGATGATTGCCAACTTTTTCTACGGCGATGAAAGTTACCGGGACGCAGGGGCGTTATATTTCGACGCAATTGCCCGCGCAGAGTCGGCGAATGTGAAGATTGACCCGTATACCTACCTCAAACTCTCGATTTGCTACCGAAAAATCGGGATGCATCAACGGGCGAAAGAGGTTCTCAAGAAAGCCGCAAGCCGAGATGGTAGTGTCATTCAAGCCGTCATCGACACCGGACGAAATCACTACACTTCCGAATCCTATGAGAAAGCGATAGAAACCTACACTTCTGTGCTTGGAATGGCGAAAAGAAAAGATTCCGAGATTTACTGGTTACTCTCGCTGGCACACAAAAAGTTGGGGGAACCCGAGAAGGAACGAGAGGTTCTGGAGAAGTCTGTCGCGGCGAATACACAGAATTTGGATGCCTTGCAAAGCCTTGCAGAAGTCCTCCATTATCGGTTGAAGGATCGGAAAGCCGCCGCAATCTTTCAGGATCTCGTTGATCAGAAAGGTGACTCGTACATCGGATCTAAAACCCTCGGTGACCTCACCTACCAGTATGGGAATTATGTGCAATCCCGTGCCAAGTATAGAGCCGCCGCGCGGACAGCAAAGCGGTTGCTCAACAGATCGGAGAGCAAGGTCGAACAACAAAAACTTCGAAATCAGGTCGTTTATGCGACGATCCTCGCTGCGCGTGCAACTTACCACCTGAAGAAATTGGAAGACGCACAGCAGATGATAGACGAATTGGCGGTAGAGTATCCCGATCACGCCTTGATCCCTTACGGTAGAGGCGAGTTGGCACTTTTAGCTGGCGATGCGGAAACCGCTGTTGCTGAATTCAAAGCGTCGATTGAGAAGAACCCGCTTTCTGATATTCCACTGATGGCTCTTGGCGAGTACTATGTCTCACAAGGGTTTAATGACGACGCTATAGCTCTGTGGGAAAACTACTTGGCGGAAAATCAGTATAATCAGAAAGTCCGTCGGAGCCTAAGTAAATTGAAAGGTGAAGACGCAGAATAGGTATAATGTAGTATGTGGTTTTTCAACCACATACTACATTATGAATTCGGAAAAATGAGTCTTTTTGCAAAAAAACTTGACCTTTTGTTATCAATTGTGTATAATTAACAGTTAAGATCCTTAACTTCCTAAGCGCAAGCACGCTTTAAGGGTGCATTTCGCAGCTTTCCCCTGATGAAACAGTGTAAACCCCGAAAAAAGCATCCTTCGAGGAAAAACGAGTCACTGGTTGTAAGGTCGTGCGTGCAACGCCGGTTTTGATATGGAAAACCAAGTGGCACCTTTAGGGCGAAACCGCCTTCTAACACGTATCTCAACGCAACCCTACAAAAAACACTCCCACGGGCAACGTTGTGCCTACTCCATGGATATATCCCAGTATACCCTGCGTTTTGCTCTGTTGCATACCTTAACGGTGTCGCGCGTCGCTTGCAAGCGCGTCTTCAGAAGTCTCATGCGTTTGGTTGGAGTGTCATATCTAATTAACCGGCTTTGTGGGAAAACCCAGTTTTTGTGCCTTGGTTCTGTCTCACGATGTAATAGAGCAGACAGAGTAGTGAAATCCGGTAAATGTGGTTTCAATCGCGAACCGAAAGTGATGGAAACCAACTTGAGTAAATTATTCGATAGAATCAGCCCCGATTCCATTTTAACCTCTATTTTGCCTCCTATTTTTCACATGTCGTATATTTGAGTGGAGACAAAGAATTCGCTGGGTAGTTAGATGAACGCCGTGGTGGAACGATTACCTTGGAACCGGGCACAATGAGGAGTATTTGAAACTATGGAGAGCTTGGACATTCGCAAGCTCCAAGAAATGGAGTTCTCGGAACTCAAAGACTTTGCCTTGACTCTCGGAGTGAATGAATACAACGGGTCTCGGAAAGAGGAATTGATTAACGAAATCATAGAGGCTAAATCTGAGGGAGACACCCAGTTTTACGGCGGTGGTGTCTTGGAAATTCTTGATGACCGAGACCAGCACTACGGCTTTCTCCGTTCATCCCGTTCCAATTATTTGCAGAGTAACGAGGATATTTATGTGTCCTCCTCGCAAATTCGGCGATTCGATTTACAAACCGGACACGTCGTTGAAGGGATCATTCGTCCTCCAAAGAAGACGGAAAACAAAGCAGAACGCTACTTCGCAATGCTACAAATTGAGAAGGTTAACGGGGAAACACCTGACGCCGTCAAGCAGAAAATCCTTTTCAATAACCTCACGCCTATTCACCCGTACGAAAAATTGAAACTCGAACATAGTCAGTCCGAGTACGGGACTCGCATCGTGGATCTCATAGCACCGATTGGGAAGGGACAACGCGGGTTAATTGTCGCGCCTCCTTATAGTGGTAAGACCACACTACTGAAGAATATTGCCGCTGGCATTGAAGCGAACCATCCGGAAGTCATTCTCATCTTTTTATTGATTGATGAACGCCCTGAGGAAGTTACGGATGTCGCCCGATCTGTCAAAGGAGAAGTCATTAGTTCTACTTTTGATGAGCATCCCGAACGGCACATTCAGGTCGCCGATATGGCGATTGAAAAGGCGAAGCGATGGGCAGAGTACGGAAAAGATGTCGTCGTTCTGTTAGATAGTATGACCCGACTGGCACGTGCACACAATGTCATGACACCACACAGCGGAAAAACGTTGTCCGGTGGTTTGGATGCAATGGCGTTTGTGAAACCACGTCAGTTCTGCGGCGCAGCTCGGAAATTTGAAGAAGGTGGAAGTCTAACGGTTATTGCATCTGTGCTCGTTGATACGGAAAGCCGACAAGATGAATATATCTACGAAGAATTCAAAGGCACTGCCAACATGGAAATCCACATGGCGCGTTCTTTGTTAGATCTCCGAATCTATCCACCAATTAACATCGAAAAGTCGAAAACACGTCGTGAGGAACTCTTATTGGCACCTGATGTTCTTAACAAGGTCTGGGTGCTGCGGAAATTCACAAGCCAGATGGACGACGCAGAGTCACTTGAAATGCTCATTGAGCAATTCGGCAAAACTGGTACAAACGCAGAATTCCTCGAACGGATGGTAGACAATGCAACTTACAGTAATGCATCCGTAAGAACCAACGTTCGTTCAAAGCGATCCGCGTAAGTTCCTATACATCTACGTTTCCGCGCTTTAAGAGCGTAACTACAGGAATATTGGAATTAATTCTGACTATGGTAAACCAGAAAAATAAGCAGACATTCTCCCCTCCCCCGGTAGGCGAGGTTTCTAACCTCGCCGGTGTAGAGTGTACAATTAATTCTAAAGTTTACCATAAATCGTGAATAGACGATTTGAAAATCTTGAATGCAAAGGAGAACGTTATGAAAACGGAAATACATCCAGAGATGGTAGAATGCGTCATTACATGCGTTTGCGGCGCGACCCATAAAACGCTCGCTATCCAATCAGCGATGCGGGTAGATATTTGTGGGAAATGTCACCCATTCTACACTGGGCAACAAGCTCGATTTATCGATACTGCCGGACGTGTTGAAAGTTTCCGCCGACGTTACGGGCTCACCGAAGACGAGAATTAGAAGTATCGTTTCGCAGGTAAGTCTATTGATCGGTGTTCCAAAAAAGGTACCCGTGTCTTAACAACACCAGGCACGGGGAACGCCTTGTTCTTTACGGGAATTGACGGATTGAAAGCCCAACGCTTTAGCTTGGGATGCTATCACAGAACAGTAATCAGGCAGGATAGGGATTTGTCCTGGGTCTGAAGGTATAGGCAGGCATCTCTTAACTTTTAACAGTTAACGGCAAGTTCTGACTTGCAAGCGGTGACGAAAATGTTTGAGAAACTCAAGGATATTGAAAACAGATACGCTGAAGTCGAAAACGCACTCGGAGACCCAGCGCAAATCTCAAATCAGCAACGGTTGATGGAGTTATCTAAAACTCACGCGGAACTCTCGCCAATTGTGTCCGCTTATCAGGAGTACCAACAGTTAGAATCAGCATTTGAAGAGACGCTGCTCCTCATGGAATCCGAAACAGATGCGGAAATGCTCGGATTAGCGCAGGAAGAGTTGGACGCTCTCACTACCAAAAAAGAGAGATTGACTGAGGCGCTTAAGGTTCTCATCATTCCGAAAGATCCAAACGATGAGAAAAATGTCATCATTGAGATCCGGGCAGGGACGGGTGGTGAAGAAGCCAGTCTTTTCGCAGCCGAATTGTTCCGGATGTACACCCGCTATGCTGAACGTCAGAACTGGAAGTTGGAACTCCTCAGTTCAAATGCAACCGGCTTAAAAGGATTCAAAGAGGTCGTCTTCTCAATTGAAGGGCGGAACGCATACAGTCAACTGAAATTTGAAGGCGGTATACATCGCGTGCAGCGCATTCCTGCAACCGAGGCAAGTGGACGCATTCATACATCTGCCGCCACGGTCGCCGTTCTCCCTGAAGCCGAGGAACTCGATTTGGCGATTGATGAAGCAACCGAATTACGTATTGATACTTACCGATCTTCGGGTCCCGGCGGACAAAGCGTTAACACAACCGACTCCGCTATTCGGATTACCCACCTACCCACCGAACTCGTGGTGACATGCCAAGACGAAAAGTCTCAACACAAAAATCGTTCCAAGGCGATGAAGATTCTCCGCGCACGCCTCCAGGAACAGAAACAATCTGAGCTTAACAGTGAAAGAGCCGAAACCCGTAGATCTATGGTCGGCAGTGGCGACAGAAGCGAGAAAATTCGCACCTATAACTTCCCACAATCCCGTGTAACTGACCATCGGATCCAATTCAGTTCCTATCAACTCGACTCCGTTTTAGATGGTGACCTACAAACGTTTATTGAACGGCTAATAACTGCGGATCAGGCGGAAAGGTTGAAGGAGGATTAACACCTCCAGTTAAGGAACACGAAACTATGCCGAAGAAAATGTGGAGCGTAGTCGACCTTCTCGATTGGACGGTGGGATACTTCCAACAACACGGTGTCCCAAATCCGAGATTAGATGCTGAAGTATTACTTGGACACTTGCTTGAAAAAAGTCGCCTGCAGCTCTATCTCCACTTTGAAATGCCTGTCTTTCAAGAACACCTCACACCCTTCCGAGAACTCATAAAAAAGAGGATCGCACACACACCTGTTAGCTACCTCACGAATCGCAAGGAGTTTATGTCCTTGGATTTCTATGTGGATGAACGGGTCCTCATTCCGCGTCCAGAAACCGAACAACTCGTTGAAACTATTCTCATAACAGAAACTGAAAATTCCCAACGTTTATTGGAACTCGGTACAGGGAGCGGTGTAATTGCGACGAGTCTTGCCCTGCAACAACCAGAGTGGGAGATCGTTGCCACCGACATCTCTGAGTCCGCCCTCACCGTTGCCCGAAAGAACGCTGAAACACACGCATGCGTATCGCAAATTGAGTTTTTGGCTGGAGACCTGTTTGAACCCGTAGCGGCAATAAACGCTAATGAGGACGCGCAATTTGATTGGATCGTCTGCAATCCACCCTATATCAAAAATACGGAACGTGCCACCTTGAGTCCGGATGTCCGGGACCATGAACCGGAAATTGCGCTCTTTGCTGGAGATGACGGTCTTGACGTTATTCGTCGATTAATTGCTGAGGCACCAAAATATCTCGCACCTGAAGGAAGACTGATTCTTGAAATCGGTGCAACACAAGCCAAACCCGTTCAAACACTTCTTGATGCTGAATCTGCATACGCCACGTACGAACTGTTCAATGACTATGCAGGAAAGGAACGGATTGTTCTGGCGAGTGTTTCATAGAGACTGTTTTAGCTTTTATACTGCACTCATGGTTGTCCGATCATGGCGTTCCAATATAAATTACAGTCAAATTCACAATTATTGAAACACTTTAAACTTGGAGAGCTCGACGTGTTTCTTACCTCTTTTATAAGGGGCGAAGGGACATTTCTCAAAGTGTTCACGTATTTTTGGATTTTACCATATAGACTCAATTCTGGTGGGTTGTACACCCTTTTATGGTGCTATTAGTGCGCAATTACCCATAAATTTTGGAAAAAGTCGTTTTTTTCTTGACATATTTTGTGAAAATATTATATAATAAATTAACATTTATCGCATAAGTCTATTAGCGAACGTTAGTAGCGCGTTAATTCTCCACGGTGTGCCACTCTTATCATTTTTTGAAACGTAATAGGATTTATTGACGTTACATTGTATAGCCTGCTGAAAAGAATCCTTATAGGCGAAGGAGCAGATTTGAATGGCGCGCCAAATATCTAATGACTTATCTGCTGTCGAAGATACCTATCTCGCGACGCAAGCGAAAGCAGGCAATGAAGCCGCGTTTAGGCAATTATTCGACAAGCATTATAAGTGGGTTTATAATAAAGCCTACCGAATGCTTGGAAATTATCAAGATGCTGAAGAGGTCGCCTCGGATGTGTTCGTTAAAGTTTGGCAGAAGCTGGGCAAATGGGACACGGAGCAGGGTAGTTTTCAGGCGTGGTTAAATACGGTAGCGCGAAATACGATTATCGATGCGATACGAAAGCGCGACAGGATTCGGGAGCATCCGCTCAGTGGTTCGCCTGACGAGGATGAACAACCGCTGAGTAAATACGAAGACCCGCGCCCGGGTCCCGAGCAAGAATTAGAAGCCGCTGAAGCGCAACAGATTTTGGAGAATGCCCTTGAACAGGTAACGAAACCAAATCATCGGATTGCGTGGATGTTACGACACTTAGAAGGCTATAGTATCGCAGAGATTGCCCGCATTCTCAACCGCAAAGATGGCACCGTGAAAATCTGGATTTTTCGGTGTACCGAGGAATTGCGGAAGATTCTGATTGCAAAAGGCATTCAGTGGATATATTAATTTGGAGGATTAACTCATGCGATTCTGGCAGAAATGGCGGAGGTCCGGCATCTCGGCAGATGACTTGAAAAAAGCAGAGATGTTGGAAGCTTATACGTGCTGGCTGAAAAATGCGCGGTTATCACGTAAGCAGAAACGTCTTCTGAAGGAAATTCACAACTTTCCGGAACTTCAGCCATTGAAACAATTAATAGACTTCTCACACTACCGCTTTGAGGAGAGAGAGAACGTCATACCGCCGCCCGGTGCCGAGCAGCGTGCGCGTGAGCGCGTGATGGCAGAAATTCGGGGCGAAGCCGTAGAAGCTGAACCTGTCAATGTAGAAGGACTGGAACTGCAACCCGGTTATAGCCCACACGGTATGGGCAATGAAACTACCGAAATCATGCAGGTCGATGCGTCTGTACCCGACGCCGACGCACTGCAGAAATGGGATACTGAACAAACAACTGAATCCCCAGACATGTTGAAACGTTACAACGCAATCCGGACGCTTTCTCGTTTGCACCTCCGATTTGAGCAGAAGGATGACGATGTCTACGTCACGGATTTGGGTAGTTCTGATACGACATATCTTGATAACGCGCGTGTGAAAACACCGACCCGCATTCAAGACGGTTCTACGCTCAAATGCGGAAAAGTGAGTTTCAAAGTCGTTGATATTGAACGATCATAATTATACTGGGAGAAGGATTGCGTTGTGCATTGAGGGATAAGCCCTTAATGCACCACCGTTCCTTATGAAGGTTGTGCACCTTGGACATACCAACTCATTGGCATTATCACATTTTCAACAAGCAACGCTCAGTTATGGACAGGCGTGTTATGTTGAAGCGATCCAGCATTATCTCGCTGGCTTGAAATTAGGCGCGGCACAGCATCATTATATCTATGCCGACCTCGCGAAAGCCTATGAGATGGTTGGAGAGTGGGATACAGCAGTGGCGTGTTTAGATATTGCGCTGCGATTATGTCCTGATTCGCCGACAGCTCTTAGGCGTAAAGCGCGTATTCTTGATGAGAAAGCGTGTTATAATACACTTATCTCGTTCGATGACTTTAAGGAACTGCCTCCCATACAATTTCTTGAACAGTTACAAGTATATCCTACGAAATCCCCTAAACAGGTTGTCCGTTCAGAATTTTTCGATCTCACTTGTCATTCTGAAATGAATTCCCAAGCAATCTGGAACATCTGTCGCCTGATTTATAGAACTTACTCGGAATTGGGCGAAGTGTTAGGGTACTATCCCGCTTCACCGGTCTCTATATCGATTACAAATACAAACAGACATGCGACGTCTCAACGTTCGATGCCGAGATGGGCGAGTGGGTGCTACGATGGTGGTATCCGTCTGGCATACTGTGCAGCCGGTGAGCCAGTACTAAGCATTTTATATGCCCTGCTACGGCATGAATGGGTGCATCTGTTAATTCGTCATTTAGCGCACGGGCATTGTCCTATATGGCTTGACGAAGGACTCGCACAAAGTATTGCCCGCCCTATGTTCCAGTCTGAACGCTTTGACTTGCAACAGGCGGTTCAGATGGAGCGTTTACTTCCCTTTGCTGTCCTAAACAAACCGTTTAACCAACTCCCCACAAAATATCGGAAGTTGGCGTATATCCAGTCCACTGCAGTCGCAGAATTTCTCATCCAAGAGTTCGGTTTCCTTAAAATTCGCAAACTGCTTCACCAATTAGGCAACGGCACTCCGATAGAGATTGCAATTGAACAGGTCTTTGCGTGCAGTTTGATGGAGATTCCTTTTCTTCAAGAGAGCGAACAGATGCCCAACCCAACTGCCATCTAACCGAAAACCCGTCCGAAACGAAGTGGAGTGACAGCCCAGGGACCATAAATTAAAAATTCAAACGTCACAATGACGAAACTCGATATTGGTATTCTCATTCTTGTTGGATTGGCTGGTGTAAGTTGCTACCGTGCGGGTTTCACCCGAAGTGTATGGGGGATATTCGTCATCGGCATTGGGTTCTTTGCTGCCTGTCAATTTTGGGGACAACTTGCGACAGTTGTCCAGAAGTTGGTAGCCAATCCGAGCTGGGCGAAATGGCTGAGCATAGTTGCTATTATAGGGGTCGTTTCTATTCTTGTGGACTCGCTTTTTGAGCGTATTCAGCGGATTCTCGAAAGAGGCGTTTTAGGATGGGTGAACCATCTACTCGGACTTGGCTTTGGTATCGCTTCTGGAGGACTTATTGTAGCTTTCGCCCTCATCCTTCTCAACACTTATGGTCCCGATGGCTTCAAAAACGAGATTGCAAATTCTCGATTTGCCCCACACCTCACGGATATCGGAAATCGCGTTTGGGCAGTTAGCAAGGACCGTGTTCAAAAGCAACTTGATACCGAATGAAAATCTTTCTCTCCGTTTTAGGACACTATGAGCGTGTCGGTTGTACCTTATTTCTTATTTTTTTATTTGTACTCCCGTTGTCCGCTAAAATGGTTGTCGGAAACCGTCAGGTATCAGCCTTGACTCGCAGCTCGCCTCCGATACAAGGCTCAAAAGCACCAATTGCGGATCAAAGTAAAGAGGTGCTCTTTGCTGAAAGCCGACGGCTGAACGCTGACCGCTATTTCGCAGATTCACTCTTCCAAGAAGGGGATTATCTCAACGCCGCTCACGAGTATAAGCGACTCCTTTTTTTCCATCCCAATGCCCCTCGAATTGATTTCATAGCGTTTCGTGTTGCCGCATCTTACCAGAATGCAGGCAAATTGGAGCACGCGATTCGCGCCTATCAACTTCTGATTGATACCTATCCGAAGAGTGTTCTTGTCGAGCGCGCGAAAAACAATATTGCGCAGTGTCATGTTCTGTCGGGCGATAGCGAGCAGGGGCTTGCATCACTCAAACGGTTTCTTTCAGAGCATGGGGAGAGTAACTTGGCACCCCGCGCTCGATTTACAATTGGAATGCTCCATGCAAATAAGGGAGAATGGGCACAGGCGGGTCGTGCGTGGAACGATGTCTATTCAACCTATCCCGATACGCCTTTCGCTGAAGTGAGCGATAGATTGGCACGGACGGTAAAAAACGCTGGGACGCTTCCACACCGTTCTCCGACAATCGCTGGCGTGCTTTCAGCGTTAGTGCCGGGGAGTGGACAGGTTTATAGTGGGAGGATGACTGACGGACTTTACACCTTTGTGGGTATGGTGGTGTTGGGGAGTGCGAGCTTTTATTACGCTGACCAAGAGCGTTACGAAGTTGCAGTACCTGTTGGGATGCTTGGCGCATTTTTCTATGGAAATGGTATCTATCAGAGTATTCAATCGGCGCGGGTTTTTAATGTCCAACATGAGGCACAATTTCGGAATCGACTCCAACAGGAAATTCGGGGTTCAGGGGTATTCGGAGCAATATCGCCTTTAAAAGGCAAGATGGAAGTAGTCGTGTGGAAGTATAGGTTTTAATCGGCTTGGTTAAGCAGTCTAAATCGCTGTGTACCCAAGTCCCCGCATTGTAACTATGGACGGTAGAATCATGACACCAGCATTTTCTCAGCGAATTATGATGAGCCCCTGCTTACAGCGGTGGGTTTTTCTGCTATTGGTGTGCGTTCTGGTTGCATCGGCGAATCAGGCAGTTGATGCTACGAAGATTGCCTACCAAACAATGCGCGGTGAAACGTTTACATATGATCTCAAGTTAATGAATGCCGATGGGAAAAAACCTATCAAACTCACTAAAGGACAGGCATCAGACGCTAGCCCCGCTTGGTCTCCGGATGGCGGACAAATCGCCTTTGCTTCGAACAGGGATGGCGATTATGACCTCTATGTCATGAATACCAAGGGGGACAACACCCTCCAACTGACTAACAACCTACATACAATAGATCTTGAACCTTCTTGGTCTCCAGATGGAATGCAAATTGCCTTTGCCTCAAAGAAAAATAGCATCTATGATGTCTATGTTATGAACGCGGATGGTTCTAACTTGGTTAACCTAACGCAAAATCCGAGAACAGACAGATCTCCTTCTTGGTCTCCGAATGGAAAGCAAATCACTTTTGCCTCAACGAGAAATCGCGGCATTTTTGATATTTACGTGATGAATGCTGATGGTTCCAACCCCATCAACCTAACACAAAATCCAGCAAGAGACGACTGGTATCCTTCTTGGTCTCCGGATGGTGAGAAAATCACCTTTTCTTCAGCGAGAGATGACGACTTTGAAATCTATGTCATGGACTCTGATGGCGACAATATCATTCAGTTAACGAAAAACCAAGGGGATGATGATTATCCATGCTGGTCTCCCGATGGCTCACAAATCGCTTTTACCACGGACAGAGATGGCAATTATGATATTTACGTGATGAACGCGGATGGATCCAACCCTGTCAACCTAACGCAAACTTGGTTTGAACACGATATGCTCCCTGCCTGGCAGCCAATACCACTGTCAGTTTCCACCGAAGGGAAACTGGGAACGCTCTGGGGAATTCTCAAAGACAAACGATAGTGTAGATGAATTTTTCTAAGCATTTAGTGTGAATTGGAAAAATAAATAGATATTTGATAAGAAGTTTTTTAGACACGGAGTTTTATGACAGCAGCGTCTCTTTTCCTTTCTATCATCGTTTTCGCAATTAGCAGTGACTTGGACGAGGAAAGTCAGCAATACCGTTATGCAGAGCAACTTTTTGAATCGGGCGATTGTCAGGCAGCAAGGCTGGAATACAAACGTCTCCTTTTCTACCGACCTGACACAGAGTTCAAAGATATAGCGGATTACCGAATTGCCCAGAGTTATTACTATCAAAACCAACCTGAACGTGCTGAACACCTGTTTCGTGAGTTTTTAGCCGTTCATCCGAATTCGGATTTTCGGTTTCGGAGCCAGTTGATGATTGGGCAACTCCATTTTGATGCCGGTAAGTATTCATTGGCGCGGACGACGCTCTTTGAACTTCTGCAATCGAGTGAGAATACAGGAGCAGTGGCAGCAGCACACTATCTGCGCGGCTGGTGTTACGTTCACACTGCCGATTGGAACAAGGCGATTGCGGAATTGCGACGAGTCAATACCCTCCAAACGGATACATCACACGGAAAAAATGCGCGTCGATTGGCGGATATGCTGCTTGAAAAGACACCACTTCCGCACAAATCCCCACAAATGGCAGGATGGCTCTCCACAGTCATTCCCGGGAGCGGGCAGCTTTATGTAGGAAGAGTCAAAGAAGGTGTTCTCGCAGCAGTCTTGGGTGGGACGTTCATTTATCTTGTGGCAGATGCGATTCGTGAACGCCGTTATGTTGACGGTGCGGGTATCTCCTTGATTGGATGGCAATTTTATTGGGGCAATCGTATTGAAGCACAACGATTTGCCTCCGAATATAACTCACACCGTGAGAGCGAATTGATTGAGGCATTGAAAAAATCATCCGGGCGATAGATACAATCCCTCTTCTGTAGGAGCGAGTTTTACTCGCGACTCTTTCGTTCTTCTGTAGGAGGGAACTCCGATTCCCGACGCTTGGATTCTCTCCTCCGATTCCCGACCCTTAGGTTACCACGCCGCTTGCTTAAGAAATTCCAGTGCCATCAAGGTATGACCCTCTGCATTTGGATGGACACCGTCTTGAGTTGTCCAGAGTGCACCCGGACGGGCGGCGACCGCACTTTCAAAAGCGGTACTGGTCGGAATCAACCGTGCGTCGAACTCCTCCGCGAGTCTATGGATGCTGGCGTTGTAAGCGTCTACGTCTAATGGGCGCGGCGTGTCAACATCTTCTGCAATATAGAAAATTTCAAAGAGGAAAAGTGAAGCACCTAATTCAGTCTTCGCACGTGTGAGAATCCGTCGATAGCAATCCTCCCAAATCGGCAGATAGTCCGACGTTGAAACGCCTTCTCCGTATTGTCGGCTCGCATTGTTAATGCCGATTTTCACCGAGAGCCATTCCGGTTTTTCGTCAATCACGTCGATGTCCCACCGACTTTCTAAACCTTCAACGATGTCTCCACCAATGCCTTTGTTGACGTAAGTGATCTGACGTTCTGGGTGTTTTGCGGTGATGAGTTCGGTTATTTTGCGGACGTAACCGTGTCCGAGGGGGGCATGTGCATCGCGTCGTCCACAGTCTGTAATGCTATCCCCGATGAAAAGTACTTTATCTCCAGATTCAAACAATAAATTGTTCACAACGTGTCTCCTAAATGTGATATACTAAATTAACAATCGGTTCTCCGTCAGCCATCAGTAACAAGAGGCTTCTCTTAAACGAAAACTTCTTTACTGAAAACCGAAAGCGAAGCGACCTGACTGCTGACCGCTATCTATAATCTACCACATTTTGAGTTACATGCCAACATGAAAGATATCGGCGTTCTACACGTCATCACGGATACGACGCTACAATCTCGATTTACGCACGCTGAATTAACGGAACTCGCGATCGAAGGCGGTGCAGATACGGTGCAATTCCGGCAAAAACACGGAACGACGCGCGAATTAGTAGCAACCGCAGAATCCATGCAAACGATATGCGCAGAACACAATGTGCCACTCATTGTAAACGATAGAGCCGATATTGCACTGGCTGTCGGGGCGACAGGCGCGCACTTTGGACAAGACGATATGCCGGTTTCTATCGGAAGGCGGATTCTGCCCGCAGACGCGATCCTTGGCGCGTCTGCCCGAACCGAAGATAAAATACTCGCTGCGATTTCAGAAGGTGCTGACTACATCGGGTTCGGTCCCATTTACGGTACGACTTCAAAACCGGACGCCGAAACGGCTAAGGGATTGGAAAGACTCCGCCGAATGTGCGACATCGCGGCGTGTCCGGTTATCGCGATCGGCGGCATTGGTATTCAAACTGCAGGTGAAGTTATTCGAGCAGGTGCGCACGGTATCGCGGTAATCTCTGCTGTTTGCGCACACCCTGAGCCACAAGTCGCAACGCAGGTATTGCTGAACGAAATTCAGGAGGCGAAGTAGATAGGAACTGATGGAAACATATATAGATGATGCAGCCGAGAGTGAATGCCTCTTTAAACGGTTCAGAGAAATTAATGAGAGATATGATCCTGACCTCGATAAAATCGATGAAGCGTTCGTTCAAAAATTGTGGAATGAGCAACGCTTTTTTGATACCAACATGGAGTCAATTGATAGACGCGCAATTCGCGTCATAAAGCCTGGGGTCTGGAATCATAACGAAGGTCCCGATTTTATGCACGCCGAGATTGAGATTGATGGAAAACTCTACGTCGGTGATGTTGAGATTCATGTTCGATCTTCGGAGTGGTATACCCATAAGCATCACCTCAATTCCAGATATAATCGTGTTATACTGCATGCTGTGTATTTTGACGATGGCATCAATCTGCGGATTCGGCTCCAGAACAACAAGCGCGTTCCGACCTTGGAGCTCCTGAAATGGATTGCTGTGGATACCGGGGATCTCTATAGTGATGCCCAAGACGCAGCAACGACTGATGGACGCTGTCGAATAACGGGAAAGCCGCTGAACATAGAGGTCCTGAAAGGTGTTTTTGAATCTTTAGGACGTGAACGGTTCTTGGAAAAGATGGAGTCGATGCGTTTGTTAAGGACGCGCCTTGATTTCGAGCAACTTCTCTACGAAGGTATCATGGAGGCGTTAGGATATGAACGCAACAGTAAGCCATTGAGGGAATTAGCGCAGCAGGTCCCGTTCACTGATCTCGACCAGAAATCTGAGTTAGAGATTCAAGCGATCCTTTTTGGAGTCGGCGGACTTCTCCCCTCACAAAGGGAGAAACCACTGCCACCCGAAGTAACAGATGATCCGAGCGTTACAGCGTTAGAGGAATTGTGGCGCGCCTCAGAATATGCTGAACTTCCCCCACGTATGACAGAAGCACGCTGGAGTTTCACTGAGAGACCTCTGAATCATCCTACCCGACGTATTGCCGCGATAAGCCAGCTAATCCATCGCTCTCAAGGCAGCTTAATGATGTATTTCCTGCCGATATGTGAAAAGGTGGTGTCAGCAGACACACGAAAGTTGTTACGAGCCATCGAGAAAGAACTTTGCGCGCGACTGATGATTGAACCTGTCGGCTACTGGGAAAAGCACTCCAACTTCGGAACAGGCGGCACTCGGCACGCCGTGTTGATTGGAAAAAGTCGGGCTATAGACATCATCGTCAATAAAATCTTACCAGTCGCTTATATTTGGGCAATCGAGGTGGATAGTCAGCAATTGCAGGAAGGAATCCTGAAACTTTATAGTGTCTGTTCCAAGTCAGCAGGGAACCAGATTATCCGTAAAATTGATAAACAGATTTTCACAGAGACGCAACAGATGCGTCTTCTGAAGCCGACTGCTAAAATTGAGCAGGGGTTCATCCGTTTGTATAAAAACTATTGTGCGGATTGGCTCTGTGACCTCTGTCCTATTTTGGAACACGATGCGGTCCTCCCGGAGGAAGATTAGTATGGACTCGCGCGTTACCCCCTTAACGGATGAGTCCTACTGGACAACGCTTTGGGACGGTCAACAGCATAAAATTCGGCATCTGCGGTGGGTTTATGTAGCGAACCGCCAGCTCGCGAAGTTGTTCAATCGGGCACTTTCGGGTTTTAAACAACCGACGCTCATTGAACTCGGATGTGCCGATTCGTTGTGGCTTCCTTACCTCGCTCAGAAGTATGGAGGTGACACTTACGGTGTCGATTTTTCGGAGTTAGGGTGTCAACTCGCACAACGGAACCTTGCTCTTGCCGGTGCAGAGGGAACAATTCTCTGTGACGATCTGTTCGCATTTGCCAAAAAGCACCACTCGACGTTTGACTTCGTTTACTCAATGGGATTGATTGAGCATTTTAGCACGCCGCAAGCGGTCTTGCAGGAGATATATAGTCTACTCAAACCGGGTGGAACAATGCTCACGGTAACGCCGAATCTGCGGGGTATGTATACACCGATAGCCCGCGTAGCGAGTCCGAAACTTCTTGCGACACACAAGGTAATTTTACCGACTGACCTCGCTTCGGCATTACGAGACACAGGATTTCAGGTCACGGAATTTGGGTATACAGGGGGGCCCTTGAAATTGAGTGTTGTTGATTATTCACCATGGCGGGCAGTCATCGGTAACTGGGGTCATGAAGTACTTTGTAAGTGTGTGAATCTGACGGATATAGTCCTTGGCAATTTCTTCGTAGGGCTTCGAGTCCCAAACCAGCAGTTAACTTCGCCGTATGTGTACGCACTTTCCACAAAACCCAAATAGCATACCTCAAGTGCTATTGTTTATAGGGCTTATGCAGGCTGCTCTTTTGTAGTATAAACTGTTAGTTTGGGTTTCCGTTGCGCGTGTGAGGTTTTTTAAGCAGGACGCAATTGAATAGAGCGTGCTATGGTCAAGATTGCGTAAGTCCTGATTTATTTAACGATATTGCTCAAATATGTGATTCCCTGTGACTATCTAAAAATCACCTCTGACCATTTTTCAGCACCATTCTTTACTGAAACAATCTTTTTTGTGCTATAATATATAGAGTGAGAATACCAGTTCACGCACTATTATTTAACCGAAACCTTCAACCTGAATAGGAGAATTTCTCATGAAAACGTTATGTCTTTTAGCGATCACATTGCTGTGTGTCTCTATGGCTATGGCAGAGGAGACCTTCTTTTCTGCATTGGAGAGCAAAGCAGAAGTGGAAAAAGAGGGTGGCACCGTTGATGGCGGCAGTTTCAAGCCCGGTAAATTTGGTAACGGTTTCGTTAGCGAAGCCGTTGGCGATGTTATCCATTTTCCTGTAGAAGACCGTTTTGTCAACCTCGACGAAGGCACCGTTGAGTTGTGGGTAACGATGGGTATGGACACCAGCTCCATCACGGGCGAACTTTTCACATTCATGACTTACAAACGCGGCACCGACGCGGTATTTCTGCAGTTTAACAATGGCGGGATCGCACAGATGCGGATTAAGAGCGCGGGTTCATGGCATAACGCCAACAGCGCAGAACTCAAGTGGCAAGAGGGCGAGCATCACCATATGGCAGGAACATGGGGACCCGACGGCTTGAAACTCTACTTAGATGGCAAACTCGAGGGCGAAGCTCCGTTCAAAAAGGGACCGACCGTGTTCGCTGAAACCTTCGAGATTAACAACGCCTCTCCGCCCGACCCGAAATTCCCGACGAATTCCGTCGTTGATGGGGTGCGGCTCTCCGATCATCAGAAGGGACCCGATGAGTTCGTCATGGATGATCCAGCAGATGTCCAGCCGATCGGGAAGCTCACAACCACGTGGGCACGGCTGAAAGGGGACTTGTAAGCATGTACAAGACGGAGCGTCCGCTTTACACGGCGGGGACGGAGGGATACCATACGTTCCGAATTCCCGCACTTGTCCGGTCAAATGCGGGAACCCTATTGGCGTTCTGTGAAGGCAGGCGGACAGGTGGCGGGGATTCAGGGGACATTGATATTGTCCTGAAACGGAGTTTCGATAACGGCGAGAGCTGGCAACCGATGCAAATCGCTGTTTCCACGGGAACCGATACGGATGGCAATCCTGCACCAGTGGTTGATCGGGACACGGGGGCAATCTATTTGCTTTTCTGCAAAAATCTCGCTGACGGCGCGGAAGGAAAGATTGTTGCCGGAGAAGCACCCCGCACCGTTTGGGTGACCTCCAGTAACGACGACGGCGAAACTTGGTCAGAACCGAGTGAAATCACAGCCACGACGAAAGACGAGGAGTGGACGTGGTATGCTACGGGTCCCTGCCACGGGATTCAACTCGCAAACGGTAGATTCGTTATTCCGTGTGACCATGTGCTTGGCAACAGTCGGGACTATGCCCAATATGGCTACTCACACCTGATTGTCAGCGACGATCACGGTGAAACGTGGCGGATCGGCGGTAAGGCGCAACCGGGGACCAATGAATCGGTCGTTGTTGAAACTGTGGATGGTGGACTCTATTTCAACTGTCGGAACTACGTCGCACCGAAGCGACGTGCCTATGCGAGGAGCAGTGACAGCGGCGATACATTCACCGAATTCGGTTACGAGGAGGACCTGATTGAACCGATCTGTCAGGCGAGTATGGTGCGTTATACGGATGCGAATCAACACGACAAGAATCGTATCCTGTTTTCTAACCCCGCCAGCACGAGCCGTGAACGGATGACGATTCGTATCAGTTACGATGAGTGTCAAAGTTGGAGTAGCGGCAAGGTCTTACACGCCGGTCCCGCGGCGTATTCCGATCTCTGTATTGCCTCGGATATGAATATCTGTTGTCTCTATGAGCGTGGTGAAGAGCATCGTTCCGAGATGTTGTCGTTTGCAAAGTTAGAAGATACGTTGGCGTGATGGGGTTTTAATGTAGGGTTGGAAGGGTGGAAGAATGGAAGAGAAAGTGCCCTAATCTTCCATTCTTCCGCTTTTCTCCCTCGTGAATTCGCCGATTTTTTTTCAAACCTTAGCATATCAATCGCGTCTGCCAAGCATCAGGATTTCAACCGACAACTATCTGTATACCTACACAATTGATGGAGGACATTCAGATGAAAGAAGTCCCGGAAAAGTGCTCGGAGTTTGACCCTACCGCACATATTCCTCTCCCCGATGCTCCGCAATCCATGTCTTCAAAGGCACATCCGCATCTGTGGGTTGCCACCAGCCTTTAATGTCCACACCATCACCGAGTAACTGTCGCCGAATCGGATCGCATTTCTCAAGGATTTCAGGTGGCATGAGGTTATAATCCAAGCCACGCAACCAACGATAACTATACCCCATAAACAGAACCTTCCGAGTCGCATCGGAGAAATTCCAGCCGCGTGAGTGCCACATCCGTCGATCGAATAGGACTGCGCACCTTCTGGATCACCATCAGGATCGTCGTCTCTGTTGGGCGGACGGGTGTCGAGTTTATGGCTACACGGAACAATGCGCATTGCCCCGTTGTCGCGATGCGTAACATCGCTTAGCCAGTAACTGACTTTCAATGAAAGTCGCGGGTGTGGACGTTCCATCTCCGGCACAGGTCTACCACCGTCTTGATGCCAATGCGCGCCTTTGCGAATCCGCGCCTTGTCGGGAGACTCTGGAGGATACATAATGAGGTGAGAGATGTAAAGTTGGATGTTCCAGCCCAGGATGTCCCAAAGCAGTGGAAATACCTTCTTGTTATCAAGCAGCTCCAGCAGGGCATCGTCTTCGATGACAGTGCGGAACTTCGATAACAGTTCGTGCGGTGCCAAGCCAGTCTTAGCGCGCTCCTCAGCATCGAGCCGATCTGCAACCGCCTCCAATGCGTCTACCATCTCAGGGCTTATGGCATCCTCAACAATGAGGTACCCTTCGTCGTTGAACGCTTTGAGTTGTGCTTCCGTCGCACAGTATTCAAGCCAACTTGTATCCATTGTTATCCCCTTTATGGTGATAGCACCCAACGCCTAAAGGCGTGGGCTTCGGCTTCGTCGCAACTGCGGTTTTCTCAAAAGAGTCCACCGTCTAACTGTCGCTCCACCTGCAGGCATTTCCCTGTAGTCTCCTACAGGCATATCGTCAAGTGATGGCTATCCCTGCCCGCAATATGTTTATTGCAGCGTTGATGTCCCTATCGTGGTGAGAACCACAGTCGGGACACGTCCACTGTCTATCGTTCAAAGTGAGGCTTTCGTTATGAAACCCACAATCGCTACACGGTTTCGTTGTCGCAGTCCATTGACCGACTTGCTTTAAACGACGCTTATGTTTACGACACTTATACTTCAATATCTCAACAAACTGATAGAACGCAAGATCGGAGACTTTCCGTCCCCACAAGCGTTTCATACCCTCAAGGTTCAACGTTTCAATCGCAATCGTATCAAACTTCTTACAAAGTTCAGACGCGAGTTGCCAATGGAAATCTTTGCGTTGGTTGCTGATTTTCCGATACAGACGTGCGATTTGTCTCACACACCGCCACCAACCGTTAGAACCTTTAACTTTACGAGAAAGGCTTTTGTTGAGGGTTCGCAGTTTCTTCAAAGACTGTTTCAAAGGTTGGGGGTGCTGTTTTTTCTCACCCGTGCTCAGGGTCAAGTATGCGTCTTTCATGCCGGATTTAGTCTGGGAATAGACTAAATCCATTCCTTGTATTACATTGTCCGCCCCTACGCTTTGACCTGTAGTGGGCAAAGGTTTTGATTCCACAAAATCGGTGAGTATGTATATCCAATATCTTC
>JAGWBV010000045.1:0-10679 GCA_021295715.1 Candidatus Poribacteria bacterium
GGATGTGGGCAGCCACAAGGGACTGCCCCTACAGGGAAAATCCCTTCAACCCAACTTACAATACTATCAAACTCAACTCGACACAGCACTAGGGCACTTACTGATTACACACGTCCAGAACCTGCAGAGAAGGCTTAGAACAATAAAATCTGTTACACAATCGGCATCGGACGAGTTCTGAAACTCATTTGGTGCCGGTTCTTTTTGCAGAGCACAATCTGTCTGGATTGTCATATAAATTGTTAGTTTGTGTAAGTAGAGCGAGCTGTGCTTGCGATACATTATCTACACGTATACAGGCAAGATCACACAAATGTCACCCCGCTGGGGTTCAAAATAAGAGATGCACCTTTTTCTACACAAATGCCGCCCCTCTGGGGCTGGATGTTTCGTTGATTCTGTTTCTACATAGATACTGAAGAACACCCAAGCAAATAAACCCTTCGGGACTAAAGAGGCTTTTGGGATATACACGGTTTGTGGATAGAACCCGGCACGGTTTCAAACCGTGCCTACCGGACTTGGGAGGAGAACTAAGCTATTACTTTTCTTAAATTGACACCTATGGTGAGGTTGGGAATGCAGATCGCATGAATCAGAATCAACGGTATGAAGTGCTTATGCACTTCCCCGGGTATGAAGGTTCTCCGTGTGGGCACCTACCAGAACTGAGAAAAATAGATATTACCGAATTAAATTCTGAAACTTCACACAACTTGTGCTACAATTAACTTTAAGTGATTTTTTTTAAAACCTTCGGATTAAACTCCGTAGGTTATTTTTTTGGAGCGAAAAAATGGATAGCAACAACACACATTCCCCCAACACAGCATCAGACTCTCGTCCGTCTGCCGTGAAGACGTTGCGCCGTTTTTTCTTTGTGGCGTGGCGAGTGAGTCCATTCGGAGCCATCGCACAGTCACTTTTGACGCTCACACACGGGTGTATCCCAATAGGGATTCTTTGGGCAAGCCGAGAACTGGTGAATCTCATCGCTGCTTTTCTCGATCAGGAAGCGGATTTGAGTTTAGAAACCGCAGCACCGTGGGTGTCGGCACTCGTGCTTTTGGCAATGCTCAGAAATATAGCCGATACTTGTGATGGATACCTGCAATGGAAAATGAAAAACCTTATCGGACTCCACCAGCAGGGAGCCTTACTTGAGGCGACAACCCATATCGACTTTTCTGTTTTTGATCAGCCACAGACGTATGATTTGATACAGCGGGCGCGACAAGCACTCGGGCATCGGCTCACGAATCTACTGCGCTTTCTCACGGAGATTGGACAAATCTGTGTGACACTGGTAGGATATGGGGTCCTCCTATGGGTAGCAGATCCACTGCTGGTACTCGTAGTGGTGTTACCCGCCTTTCCGTCTGCCTGGCTTAAAGTTAAGACAGCCGAAAGAAGGTACAGCCACGATTACGAAGCGACCCCCGTGCGCCGTATGATGGACTATATGCTGAGTTTATTGCTCGGATCTTCCTCTGGACAGGAAGTGAGGCTCTATGGTCTGTTCAATCTGCTTTTCGGACGCTGGCGAACAAACCATGAAAAATGGAAGAAAGAATCGCTTGCAAAGATTTGGACAGAAGCGAGGGCATCCATTGGGACAACCATCGCTGAAATCATCGCTTACGCTATAGCGATTGGTATACTCGCTGCGCGTATTGTAGATGGTCAGCTCACGATTGGCGACTATGTGATTCTTACTGGGACTGCTGCCGCCTTTCAAGGTAATCTGGAGGAATTGCTGTCCCTCATACAAAATATACTTGAAGATGTCCCCTTGCTTCGTGATTTACATTCCCTCTTAGAACGCGGAAAAACGGCGCGTACACAGTCAGGAACCGAGACATTCCCACAGCCGCTACAGTATGGCGTAGAAGTGCGTAATCTACGCTTCCAATATCCGGGTGCGACTGACGACGTGTTACAAGACATAAACTTCCACGTACGTCCCGGAGAGATCGTTAGTATCGTGGGTGTCAACGGTGCTGGAAAATCAACACTAATTAAACTGTTGCTCGGATTATACAAACCTGATGCTGGAACAATCCGCTATGACGAGAAAAATATCGCCGCAATTGCCCCGGAACAGATAGCCCTTAACTGTGCTGCCGTTTTCCAAGACTTCGCGCGGTTTCGTAGACCTGTGCGTGAGGAGTTGGTGCCAGGTCCCCCGAACCTCCATATTGACGACGAAGCACTCTGGCGCGTCATCAATGCGGTTGGTATCGAGGAACGTTTTCAGACGCTTCCGCGCGGCTTGGATACCTTCCTTGACCCTTCACTCGGCGAAGAAGGTGAAGGCGCGGAACTCTCTGGCGGCGAATGGCAAAAAGTTGCACTTGCGCGGGCTTTAGTTAGAAATCCCCAAATCCTCGTCCTTGACGAGCCGACCGCTGCCTTGGATCCACAAGCCGAAGTCGAACTTTATCAACGTTTTGTTGAACTTGCAGCTGGACGGATGACGTTCCTGATTTCACACCGAATCGGATCGGCGCGTCTCGCAAATCGTATCTTGGTATTAGATTCAGGACGTATTGTTGAAGACGGCACACATGAGGCGTTACTTGCCAGAGATGGACTCTACGCCAGATTTTTTCAAGCACAAGCACATTGGTATCGGTAGAAACTGCTCACAAGAAAGGTTATAGGTTAAGAGGTTATAAGTTAAGACTTATGGCATCAGCATTCTCTTTAACTTATAACCTAAAGGGTTGCGCAGCAACCCGCCCTGATTGAAGTATTAAAAAATGCAAAACGCTAATGGAAAATGGAAGACATGGGGACTGGCTGCGAAAGAAAGTATCATCGCATACTTCCGAACTTTTGCGATTGTCTGGCGGAGCGGTTCACTCGCGCTTTCGGGCATGATGTTCCTCACACTATCCCTCGGCGTTCTGCCTGTAGGCGATTATTTCGTGACGGAACACTTAGTCAATGCAATCACCGCTGCTATAGGCGATACCGATTGGTGGCAGCAGGTTGTCCCTTGGTTGCTCGGTCTACTCGGTCTACAAATCTATAGTACGCTTGCAGACCAGTTACGAGAACCCTTACGCCTCAACGTCAGAGAAAACATCGAAATTTGGATCAGTGAGGGTATCACACGGAAATCTAATACAATAGAGTTGATCGAGTTCCAGACGCCAGCATTTCAAAACGCGTTAGCGCGAGCGCGCACCATGTCGGGTGATGAACTTGAAGAGATTGTGTGGTGGCTCGTTGACAGCATTCAACAATTAATCAGCGTCACGGCGCTTGGTATCGTGCTGTGGGGTCTTCATCCGTTGTTAGCATTGCTTCCGACGGTGACCGGTATAACGTCTTGGTGGAGTGGTTCGCGTTTTGCTGCCGATCATTACAGCCTTGATGTAGAGCAGACACCACAACGACGGGAGCGAGATGCGTTAGAAGGTATCCTGACGGATCGCGGCGCAGGTAAGGAAGTACGGTTATACCAAGCACAGGACCTCTGGATAGGACGCTGGCAAAAATTATGGAGAGAACTCATACAAGAACAACAGGTAATTGAACGGCGTAAATTTATAGCCCATCTTGCGATTGGTATCTCACGTGCTTTGTTATACGCTTGTTCGCTTATTCTTTTATTGCTGGAGGTCTCTCTCGGAAGACTGACCGTCGGCACTTATATTGCCGCTGCCGTCGCCATCGTCAACTTGGATGGCATCTGGAACGGAGTCGCTGGTTATTTTCTATTGATTGCGGACGAGATGCGCCGTTTGTCAGGAGATTTGTATGCGTTTTTGGATCGTGGCTCAGACACAATCAAGGCAAAGACAGAGGAGGCATACCCTTCAGAATCTTACAATTATTCATTCCAGACCACTGAAGAACCTCAATATCTTCGGATAGAAAATGTATCATTCCGCTATCCAAATACGCAAGTCCCCGTGTTAAATCACATAAACGTAACTTTGAAAAAAGGGGAACGCGTCGCACTGGTAGGACCCAACGGCGCCGGAAAAACGACACTGGGACGTGTATTGTTGGGTCTTTACCGTCCACAGACAGGCACAATTCACGTAGGAGATGTCCTACTAAACGAAGAGAACCGTCAAGAGTGGTTGACGCATTGCAGTGCCGTTTTTCAAGACTTCACGAGCTACCATCTCACTGCGCGTGAAAACATTATCTTTGGAGATGTAGAACATCCGGAACGTATGGAAGCGGCATCAATTGCGGGTGGTTCAGCCTCGGTTGTTGACGGACTCACCGCAGGTTACGAGACCATGCTCGGTCCCACCTTTGGAGGACGTGACCTCTCCGGTGGCGAATGGCAACGCCTCGCAACAGCCCGGAGTTTCATGCGGGAAACCCCATGGCTCGTTGTCCTCGATGAACCGACTGCTGCACTCGACCCACTCGCTGAACAGGCGATCTATGAACGATTTATTGAACGGAGTACAGGACGGACATCGGTATTGATTTCACACCGTCTCTCCTCCGTCCGCACGTGTGAGCGGATTCTTGTTATCGATAACGGAACGATCATTGAAGACGGGGATCATGAGACGCTATTGGCGGAAGATGGACTGTATGCCCAGTTTTTCAGGGCACAAGCACAATGGTATCTTTAATTTTACCTTGCGGAGAAATAACGGTTGTTAGAACTATCAAGTGCATCTCCTATATCCGCCTGCGCCGATGTTGCAGGCTTACGGCTATGCTCTACGCTTAAATTCTTTAATTTTACCTTGCGGATGCCGTTACTCCGATTTAAGGTTCTTCGCCAAGATTTCAATCAATTCTGCCAAGGTTGGAAATTCGTCGCGTGCCTCTGGGGGAAGGTCTGCGAGAGGCGTGTCCCCGACGAAACGATACATATCCGCCGCGCCTGTCAAGATATTCGGGGTCAACCCGACATACACAAAGGTTGCCGAAATCTCTTCCATCTCACCTATCCAGCGTCTCGCCTTTGGAGGCATGCTCGGTAGTCCTTTTTCCATCCTTTCAAAGAGTGCCGATTGACTCAATTGAAACTCCGTAGTGAGTGCGTCCGACACCCCTAACACGGATGCGGCTGTGAGCAATTCGGTGCAGAGTGCTGTTAACCCTTTTGTCAAGGAGGCGTAGCACATCTTAATCGCAGAGGCGAGTCCTATCTCTGCGCCGATAGCCCGTATATCTAATCCATGATTGTTGAGTTCTGAAAATAGGTTAAGGTCGGGTCCCGATGCGTAGAACCGCGTTGCCCCTGGTGTCCGAGGCGGTGGACCGATAATGGACGCATCGACAAACGTTCCACCGGTCGCGGTGATGAGGTCTCCCAATTTACGAACCGTCTGTGGCGCGATGGCGTTGCAGTCGGTGTATGTTAGCGTCGTATCCACCTGCTGCAGCGTTTCTGCAACGACAGACGCAGCGGACATCGCTTGTGCAGGCACCATGATTGAGAGGATAAGATCGGCTTCAGTGACGAACTGTGGATAGGTTGGCACGTCCACAATGCCAGCTTTCTCAGCCAGCTGCCGAGTGCGTTGACTCCTTCCTTCCAGACAGGTGATGACGCGCAAACCGTTTTGACGAAGCACATTCCCGACGGTGTGTCCCATATCACCGGGACTTAAAATTCCAACAGTGTTGAGCATAGATTGCATCTCCTCTCTTTATTAGCACGCCTTTCGCATTTAGTAAGTGGCTTTCAAAGCACACAATAAGCGTCAATTTAGGGTTTTCGCGGTATTTTATAGCAGCGTCTTTACAATGTCGCCCCGCTGGGGCTTGATTGTTTAGGGTTCTCAGGTTCTACACAGATGCCGCCCCGCTGGGGCTAAAGACTTACCAGCATTCCCTTTACATTTTACAACTTAGATTTTGTCGGGTTTCACTCCGTTCTACCCGACCTACAAAAATTCTACACAGATGCCGCCCCGCTGGGGCTATTGCAAAAAACCCATCTTAAATGTGAATACCGACAGTGTTAATCGCCTTGAACACTAAGACTGCCCCAAGCAAAATGACGACAGCAGCACTCATAATCGGCAGGCGTTGGAGCCAGATACCTTCGCCCGTAAAACGCGCAATCAACGGTTTAGCCATCACCATCAAGATACCGATAGCAACCAACACAGCGGCAAGTCCCAATGAGAAAGCACATAGGATAATTAGCCCCCACACAAGTTTGTTGAGACTAATCGCGAACAGGAGCCCGATGAGTGCATCAACACACGGCACGACACCACCGGAGATACCGAGCGATAGCAACCCCCAAAAACCTGTCCGTTCGGGCGGGGCATGGCTATGGGTATGCCCGCCATGACTATGTGTATGTCCAGGGTCATGGGAGTGATCATGATCATCGTCGCGCGAATGGTCGTGTCCGTGATCGTGGTCGTCTGCATGCGGATGGTCGTGATCGTGGTCGTCATCATGGGCATGATCGTGTCCATGCGAATGATCATGGGGGTGCGGGTGCTGATGCGCATGTGCATGGTTGTGCGCGCCACTGCTATAATATTGTTTCATATTTTTGGTGAGCAACCATGCGCCGATGCCAACAATCAAAACGCCGGAGAACAGACTCAACCACGGAACAATATCCTCGGGTGCAAACTCTTGAGCGACCAGCATGACAACTCCAAGGGCGATGACGCTGAAGGTGTGTGTAAAGGTAACGACGAGTCCAAGGAACACTGCGTCAATTATCCTGCCTTTAGAGCCAACGAGGTAAGCAGCGACTATGGCTTTTCCGTGTCCGGGTGTCAAGGCGTGCAAACCGCCAAGCACGAATGAGATGACGAGTGCAGCAATTGCGAGTTGTAGGGTAAGGGGACGATTTATCAGTTCCTTTATCCGATCACCTGAATGTTCATGCCCCTCGTCAGCAAAAGCCAACGCGCACGCCATAACACCGATAAAAATGATACTGGCTTGCAATACACGCTTACAAACTGTGCCATTGGAAAAGAAATAATGTTTCTTCAAAACCGATTAAACCCTCGCGAATTTTTGGAAACGTCTGTCAGCGACGACTTCACTGACATAGATGTTCCCGTTTGAATCGATCCAGATACCGTGCGGAGAATCACTGAACTGTCCTGGGGCATCTCCCTTTTCGCCCCACCGTCCGATGACTTCACCCTCAAGCGTCATGATACTGATGCGCTGTCCACCTTCAGCGATGTGAATGATGTTATCACTATCAATGAAAAGATCGTTCGGGGACCGGAGGTCTGTCCATTCCGTCAAGTATTCGCCGTTGTTGTTAAAAATCTGACAGCGAAGGTTGCCACGGTCAAGAATATAGACGCGGTCATTATGGTCGACGGTAACATCGTGAGGGAGGTTAAATTCACCAGGTCCCGTGCCGGGTGCCCCCCATGAGACGATAACTTCGCCATCGGCAGTCATTCGATGGACCCGCGACTGCCCATAGCCATCAGAGACGTACATCTCCCCCGATGTTGAGAGAACAGCACGCGTCGGTTCATTAAACGGTCCTCCGGGTGCTCCGGGTTGGTTGACAGTGCCGAACGTCTCTAACAATTCCCCATCCAGCGAAAATTTCCGGACCGTGTGATCGACGGTGTCTGTGGTATAAATCTCATCGTCTGGAGAAATCCAGATACCGTGCGGTTTCTGAAAGATGTCCTTGCCCCATTCCGTGACGAAGGTGCCATCCGCCTCAAAAACGAGCATAGCAGGTTGTGGACTCCGATTATAGACATAGACTCTGTCATTTGCGTCACACGCTACGCCGGAAACGAGTCCGAGCTGCGGAATCATTCCCCATCCTTCCACGACTTCATACTGATAATCACCTGTTCCAAAAGATGCCATGGTCATCCCTCCTATTAGGTATGAACGTTTACATACTTAGCGACAATAGACTTCAGGATATGGACAATCCGATCTGCTTCTAAAATACCAAGGATTTCAAATCTGATAATATCCAATTTTGGAATATATTGCAACCGTTTTAAAAGATCCCATTTATAAACAAAACGGCTCGTGTCAGGTCCCCTTCCTGAAAACCAGTGGCGTAGAGAACATTCGTTTCGTCGATATAGGTATACCGATTCTCGCCGAAGAAATGTGTAATTTCAAAATTCAAACGGAAGGTTCGACTTAAGTCGTAATGTATACCGGCTCCCCAGTCAGAAAGATTAGCATTGAAGTCGAAAAATCGGTAGTTGAAACTGTCAAGTGCATCGTTGATGAAATCGAGACGGATGACGCTAAAGTAGGCAAAAGCCCGCGCTTCGCGATAATTGTAGAGGCTGTGATCGCGAATCCATGTAAAATCAAGCTGGATGCGATCGTCCCAAGAGTTTTCAGTCGCCCGGTCATCCTGATTGAACCGTCCGCGGAAATCCTCAAAATCCCTTGCCCGGTAATAACTCGTATCGGTCATTCGGACGTAAGTAAGTCGATTCGATACCGCGATACGGTATGCCTCATTGAAGTCATAAGAGAAAATCAAATTTGCGTACGCGGTATCTTGAATAATCTGTTCATCAAAATCGGATTTGGTATAGAGATCTGCGTCCAAATCATCTTGGTTGTCGATTTCAACGTCGTGTAGGTCGCGTGTATAACGGAGTTTGAGTTCCGTCTGGAACATTGAAGAGATCAATGCTGTGGTCGGTGCGTATTTCCGAAATCGTAATTCTGCTGGCTCAAGATAGTAAAGGTTCCCATGCCCATCAATTCCTTTGAGCTGGAGTGCGACATCTGTCTCAACTTCTCGTTGAAAGGGGATCAGCAACTTTTGTGTATATGCGCCATCGGTGGTAAATCGTTGGATACGCCGTAGCCGATAGCGAAAGCGCCTTGTACCACCATCGTAGCGTTGTGTCGGATCGTCGAGACGTTTCGGAAGCGTGGAGGCGAAGTCCTTTAAGTATTTCGCTGTATCGGCGATAAGAAGCGTGCCGTCTGCCAATACGGCTATCCGAAAGGGTGCGATAAATTCGCCAGCGGCATCGCCATACTTGCCAAAGGCGCGCTCGAACTTCCCATCAGCAGTATATTTGAGTACCCGATGCCCCTTTTCATCAACAACATAGAGATTCCCCGATTTATCGACTGCCATATCCACGGGATGTGCGATGTGACCTGCTCCGGGTTGGTCAAGGAAATAGCGGGCAACTGCCTTACCGTCCGCATCAAGTTTGACGATAAGCCTATTCGGGGCACCTCTGTCGCAAACATAGAGATTATTGTGAACGTCGATTGCTAATAAAAATTGTCGTTTCGTGTTCCCTTGTGGAATAATCAGGGCGTAATTCCCATCGGCATCCAAGCCTGGGGCGGCGGATTCAAGAGGCTTTATTCGCTGGGTCAAATCTTGGATCGGGTAACTTTCGACAAATACACCACTCGCATCGAATTTGTGGATACACGGACCGTAGTTGAAGATTTTGGGACCCTGCGTCTCTTGTAGGTGTGCGTCTGAAATCTCCACGAACATCCAGTCCATCACATAGATACTGCTATCCGCGCCAATAGCGATAGCCGTCGGGTTAATGAATCGAAATTCACTCTCCGCCTCCATCTGGATGTCAAATGCAAACCCTCCGGTTTCATTGAACTTCTGAATTCGGAAATTATCTGTATCCGTTACATAAATAGCACCATCAGGACCAAACGCCATGAACACGGTTTTGGCGAATTGTGCTTCGCCCGATCCTTTTCCACCGAACGTATTCACAAATTTGAATTCCTGTGCGGCGTTTACAGTCACCGGAATCAGGAGTAGCAGACAAAACGTCAAGTTTTTCAAGTTTTTAATTTTTCCTTGCGGTCTTTTTAATTTACCTTGCGGTTAAACGACATGGATATGAACACCAACAGAAGGGCGAGGTTACAAACCTCGCCAGCGGTGGGATAGGGTTGGTGCCTCTTGAGATGTCTATATATTTTCGGGCTTCACTCTATTGTAAATTCCACAATATGAACACCGACAGAAGGGCGAGGTTACAAATCTCGCCAGCGGTGGGATAGGATTGGTGCTTCTTGAGATGTCTATATACTTTGGGCTTCACTCTATTACAAATTCCACAGTTGGATATGCTAAGATTCAGGAACATCTGGATGTTTATTTTGGATATTATCCAAGATACCATTGATAAATGTAGGGGAGTCTGGGGTGCTGTAGGATTTAGCGATCTCAATAGCTTCGTTGATCGAGGTTGCTGGATCAATATCATCGAGATAGAGAATTTCATAAGCTGCACATCGTAGAATAGAGAGATCAACGACAGGCATCCGGTGGAGTTTCCAATTTTCGGATGTGTTTTGAAGTAGTGTATCAATCGCCTCCAGATGTGCAATCGTGCCTTCAACGAGTTCCAAAGCGAAGGGTCGGAGTTCTACCGATGTGTCTTGGCTCTGCCAAAATAGCTCTATAACACTTGGCACGGGAGCAGTGGTGAGTTGAATTTGATACAGCATTTGCATCGCAACGATGCGAGATCGCCTACGGAGAGACATATTTTTAATTTACCTTTTGGAAACCTGCTTCATTCTCACAGTGGATTGTCGGGTTTCGCTGTGTTTGTTTTTCTCAATGTGCCATGAAAAAAGAGACGCTTCTGGGTAAACTGAAGGATTCTGGAACCTTCATCGCTCTACCTAGTGCTGTGTCACTCCTAAAATGATGGATGTGGGCAGCCACAAGGGACTGCCCCTACAGGGAAAATCCC
>JAGWBV010000045.1:10824-40357 GCA_021295715.1 Candidatus Poribacteria bacterium
TGATGGATGTGGGCAGCCACAAGGGACTGCCCCTACAGGGAAAATCCCTTCAACCCAACTGACAATACTATCAAACTCACGCTACTTTAGTATTATACACAGTTACGGACAGCAAGTCAAATTAAACTCCAGAGGCATCTATGGTAATTTTAGAGATTCTCGGTTATTAGAACCTAACCCAGGAGCGTATTAAAAAACAGCTTAAACGTCCCACGGGTTTGTGCCCGGAACTGCGGTCGAAATCCGTAAAGGATGACACGTCCGGCACCATATTGCGCCGAGACCATAGCTGCTTGTTCCGCGAGATGCTCCTCGCCGATAAGCCAACCGCTTTGTAAGATAGCCCTTTCTGGATATTGAACAATAAGTTCGTATCTTTCGCTGAAGCGTGAGTGTTGAATCTTGAATGCGGGGCTATCCCAGAACAGTATGAGCGTTTCATCAGGCATGCCGTATCCGAGCGGGTGATTTGTGTCAACAACCGCTTTCAATGTCGAGCCGGGACAAAAGAACGACTTCGACGACTTCCCTTTAAGGGTATTGCTGACCTGCAAATCCAATTTCTCAATCGCAAACTCACACGCCTCGTTAAGGGCAAGTAGCGTTCCTCCTTCTTCGACGAACTGCTTAATCGCTTTGACACCTTCCTTACCAATGCCGCTTCGATAGGATGGCGGAACGTCAAACTCCTTCGATTCATCTTTGTCAACTTCGTCCTTTTCCGCTTTGCCGACGATCCTGTTGGTTGCGTCACTGGGGAGTATGAAAACGTCAAGTTCCTGGTTCAGATCGCCGCCCGTGATGTCGTCGTCTTTCAACGTCTGATAGGGGAATCCGAACTGCTCAAGGACCAATCGCGTCCAACCTTCATCCATATTACCGCCGTGGTATCGCTGGTACATACCGATGCGCAATTGTTGGACATCATGCCAGGGGACCGAGAGTTCCTGTTCCAAGGCATGGAACGTGACCCCGGAATCGAGCGTGAGTCCCTCAAGTGCATCTTTCGATTCAGCGAGGACTCCAAACGCCCCGGGCGGAAATTGCGTATCACCAACTTCGACGGTCTCATCAACCCGTATGACTGGGATGTTCCGCGCCAGCAAGTGGTTGACGAGCCTGTAGCTTTCGTTGAGTCGCCCATCAAAGATATAGCCAAATTCTGATTCGCCAACCAACTGTCCAGTGGGCTGTTCGGGCGCTGTAATCAGATCGAAAACAGCGTCATCGCACACAAAAGCGTCGACAGGTTCGACATTCACACCCATAAACTCCGCGATTGTGTCTGTCGCCGTATCATACGGGCGATTTGGCACGCCATCCGGGGTGCGTGTCCAAGCATCATCAGGGAAAAAGGTCTGTCCGAGCAAGGTTTTAATGACCGCCATTTTCGGTTGATTGAGGAAAATGGCGTATGTCCCCGCTGGATAGGTTACATCATTGGCGGTAAAGGCTTGCGTTGTTTTCTGGATGTCAATGCCTTGGGCGAGTAGTTTATTAATCAGATCCACAACAGTCAAGGCATCATGCTGTATCGGACGAATGAGATATGCGCTCGGGGAACCCGCCGCGCCCCGGGCTGTCTGTCGCTTCGCTTTCAGATATGCGTTCGATAGGATGGTATCCTTGTGCCGTGCGGCTAAATCGAGCAATCCCCACGCTGCGATCTTCTGTTGGTCGACGATGTCGCGTAATCGCCACCACCCGCCCATCCACGGATGCGGAAAATTGGTTTGCGGTTTATAATGCGGAAACGCTCTGAGTCGGTCCCCTTGGGCTTGTAATTGCCCTTTGTGGATATATAAGGGTGTCGCCAACTTTGTGTGCGCTGATTCGGTCAAGATGCTGGCGATGTTGTGATAATTTCCCATCCAGTGGAAGCCGAGGTGACTCCACGCTGGGAATTGTGCGGCATTCAGGACGCCTGTCTTCCCTGCTTCCTCGAGTCTGTATGCCATGTGCGCCCCGTACCAACTCATTTCCCGCCAGACGAGTGGATCGGCGTGGGGGTGAATCGGTTCACAATAAGGAGCGACATACAGGCGTGCCCCGTAACTCCCCATCTCGTGGTGGTCTTGGAACACTTGTGGGTGCCACTCCTGAAATAGAATTCGTGCGACATATTGCGATTCGACCAGATTCAACATAAAGGCGTCACGATTGTTGTCGTGCCCGGCATATTTATGATAAAGCCACGGCAGCGCACAGCCCTCGTATTCGGTATCGAGATATTCGTTGTACCACTCCGTTGTGATCATCAGCCCGTCTGGGTTCAGGCAGGGAAACATCAGGAAAACCACGTTATCGAGAATACGTTGGGTTTCCGCATCCGTTCGGGTTATCAGGTCGTAGGTGAGTTCCGAAGCCATCTGTGTGCTTCCGATCTCCGTGGCGTGAATACCCATTGACTGACAGATTACTACCTTTCCGTCGCTAATCAAGGACTTCACCGCGTCCTCCGAGAGTCCACGAGGGTCGCTTATTTGGGCATTGACCGCTTGTTGATGTGCTAAATTCGCCAGATTTTGCGGGGATGAGATGTAGGCTAACAGAAACGGGTTCCCCTCTGTGGAGGGACCCATATCAACGACTTGCAGGCAGTCGCTCTCCTGCTCTAATAGCCGCAAGTACGCAACGATCTCGTCCCAAGGGGCGATCTTACGGTCAGAACCGAGTTGGAATCCAAAGAATGCTTCGGGGGATGTCACTTGATTGTTCATCATGTTCCCTCTTTCGATGGTTGGTGTTTGAAAATGCTTGCCTCCAGATTGTATCATGATTGCTTGAAAAACTGAACAGAAATTCTAATAGAACCCAGAGCCATTTAGTTTTCGCAAGAATCGGGGTTACAAACCCCTCCCACAAAAATGGTTCGTGATAATTGAATGGCTCTGTAATAGAACTTACACCATTTCTAAAAGTTTATATTGCATTAACCGCACCTGAGTGCCCAGCCTAACAGGCTATGCTACAAGAAAGCACATACTAAAAGTTTATGCTACAATTTCAATCAGAAATGGTATCATAATCACACCTACAGCAAAAATGTCCCCTTAAATATAGAATTTTACTATAATATGTCAAAAAAGTTCTCCACTGCTTGAAATACTTGACAATTCTGTAAAAAACTTTTAGAATCTCGCGTATTAGCCTTCAGCGAAAGGAAAAACTTGTGAATTTACACAAACGGGAATATGGGACTGTCGCTGGACCACACCCTCGCACAGCGCAAGCGGGGTTTGAAATGCTCCTTGCGGGTGGAAACGCCGTTGATGCAGCTGTTGCGGCAGCGTTTGCGGAAGGGGTTGTAGAGCCTTCGCACAACGGTATCGCGGGCTACGGAGGTTGTGTTCTTATCTATCGCAAGAAAACGCAAGATGTCATCGCCATAGACTACAACACTGCAGCACCGGCTGCTGCTTCTGAGACTATGTTTACGATTGAAGACGCACCAGATGCAGTTGCGGGGTACCGGGTGCCGGGACGCGTAAACGTCCACGGGCCTTTGTCTATAGGTATACCGGGGGTCGTCGCAGGCTTATGCTTAACTTTAGAGGATTTCGGGAGCCTGCCACTCACGGATGTCCTCCGACCCGCCATCAATTCCGCGCGTTACGGCTATGCTCCGAACACTGCAAACCGTGGTGGGATAGCAGGAAATGCCGAACGCTGGAAACAGGACTTCCCCGAAACGGCACGTGTCTTTCTCAAAAATGGCAGACCGCCGAAGAAAGGGGAAACACTCACCAACCCCGAACTCGCCCGAACCTTGGAGGCGGTCGCTGAAGGCGGGCACGCCGCATTCTATGAAGGTTCAATCGCCGAAACGATCGCAAACTACATTCAGGAATTAGGCGGATGCCTCACCGTGGATGACCTCAAGAACTACCGCCCTCTCATTACACACCCTTATAAAATTCAGTATCGAGACTACTCGGTCTATACGGCACCGCTCGGAGCAGGTGGACTGACCACTTTACAGATGCTCCGATTGGCGGAGGAATTTGATGTAGCAGGGATGTCCGTCTCTGAAAGGTTTCATCTATTCGCTGAAGCCATGAAAGTCTGCTGGCCCGAAAGACTTCGTCGATTCGGTGACCCAAATTTCGTTGATATAGATATCGAAACGGAACTCTCCGATAGTTTCACGGCTACACTCAGCGAAAAACTGAAGGCTGGACTTGAATCGCCGCAACCGGGAGAGGTTGTCTATCATGAACCGATGAACTGCACGAGTCATATCTCGACTGCGGATGCACACGGGAATATGGTATCCCTTACACAAACGCACGGCGGTGGATTCGGTTCAATGGTGACAGTGCCAGGAACAGGGCTCCTCTTCGGACACGGTGTCGGACGTTTCGATCCGCGACCGGGGATTGCGAACTCAGTGGGACCGGGTAAACGTCCACTTCACAATATGGCTCCGTGTCTCGCCACGCGGGATGGCAAACCTTTCGCCACCTACGGTATTCCGGGCGGTAGAACTATCCCGAACAACCAACTTAACATCAGCGTCGGTCTTATAGACTTACAAGTCTCAATGCAGCAGGCACTGGATGCACCACGGTTCCACTCCGATGGTGCCGAACCGATCCAAGTCGAACCTCGCGCCGGTGAAGAGGTGCTCGCAGCATTACGAGAACTCGGACACGAAGTTACCCCAAGTGCTGGCATCGGAGGTCCAGGACACGGTGTTCGCGTCTCGGACGATGGAACATACCACGACGGGGGCACCGACCCGCGCGGTGAAGGTAAAGTAATGGCGAAATAACAGGAGAATCTGGCAATGGCTTTCCTTAAGGATGCACTCGCTGGACGACATATAATTATTTCCGGCGGGTGCGGAGCGATCGGACTTGGAATCGTCAAAAAATTAATGGCGCACGGTGCAAATGTAACGGTGAACGATCTCCTACTGGATCAACAGGCAGCAGATCGATTCAGTCAGATTGGCATTGACATATCGAAAATAAACTATGTTAAAGCGGACCTGACAGACACTGATGAAACCGATATGCTGGTAGATACTGCTCGTGAACGGTTTGGACCTATCCACGTCGCTTTGTGCCATATTGGTATGGTGATTCCGAAACCGTTGTTGGAATACAAAGCAGAAGAGTGGGATGAGACAATGGCAGTCAATGTGCGGACAGCGTTTTTATTGGGGAGTGCCGCATCCCGTTCAATGCTCGAAGACGGCATTAAAGGACAACTTATTTTTACGACATCTTGGGTCGCTGATGTGCCGTGGCCTGAGATTGGACCGTATAACGCAAGCAAGGCTGCAATGAAGCAGTTAATGCGTTCCTTTGCCCGGGAACTCGCCGACAAAGGAATTCGCGCCAACGCAGTCGCCCCCGGGATCGTCAGCGTTGGACTTGCGAAACAACAGTGGGATACGGATCCAACCTATCGTGCTCGTGCGCAGAAAGCGATTCCGCTTGGCGTTATGCAACCGCTTGATTCGGTGGCAGACGCCTTTCTATTTTTGTGCAGCACGGCTGCAGATTATATGACTGGAACAGTGCTACTTGTAGACGGTGGATGTAGTCTGTATCCAATGGATGATGCCTAATTCCGCTAAGGATAGGCAATACAAATTTCGTGTGGTTTAGTAAGCAGGTTTCGGTGGCAGACGGTTCACTCTATGTTGAACCGACAGCAGATAACCGAAACTTTTCAGAAATAACGACATAAATCGGAAAATTCAGCAGTGTTTTCCTATGCAATTTCAACCTCGTGCTTCATAAAAGGCACGAAAAGACGGAGACATTATGTCACAATTTGTAAAAGCCGCGACAACCGCCCAGATTGAACCCGGTAAATGTATCGGTGTAAAAGTCGATGGTGTTTTCATCGGCATCTACAATGTGAAAGGCGAGTATTACGCCATGAACAACATCTGCCCACACCTCGGTGGGGTTTTGAGTTACGGCTTTTTAGATAACAACTGTGTTACCTGCCCACTCCACATGTGGGAATTTGATGTGACGACAGGTGAGTGTGTGTGGCCCGGTGAGGAGAAACTACCCACCTATCCTGTCAAAGTGGAGGGTGAAGATATCCTCGTGAATGTGGAGACACCTCTCCAAGCAAGTTAGCACTTATTCTGATAGAACGGCGCGGTCATCCGATCGCGCCCGTTAAAAAGAAGGAGAAAGCTTATGGCATATCTGATCACCGGTGGCATGGGGTGCATCGGTACTTACGTCATCCGCGACCTATTGACCTCCGGTGAAAAGGTAGTCGTTTACGATTTTGCTTACGACCTGACGATTCCCAAAATGGTACTCACGGATGAACACCTTGACGGGTTCACTTTTGTGCAGGGTGACATTACCGATCTACCACACATCTTGCGCACCCTCCAAGAACATGAAATTGATCGGATCATCCATCTCGCCTCGTGGCAAGTGCCAGCGTGCAATGCGAATCCACCAGAGGCACTAAAGGTGGTTTGCGAGGGGACGATTAACATATTGGAAGCGGCGCGTATTTTCAACCTCAAACGGGTTGTATGGGCAAGCAGCGTTGCCGTCTTCGGGGCACCAGAGGATTACAACCACGAACAGATTCTCAACGACGCGCCACACTATCCGAAGTTTATCTATGGCGCATGCAAATCGCTCAACGAAAGATACGCGATGCACTATTTCGATGCCTACGGTGTGGATTCAATCGGACTTCGGTTTACTGCGGTCTACGGGGTCGGTAGGACCCGCGGCATGAGTTCATTCACGACGCAAATGATCGAAGCAGTGGCATTAGGTAAACCACATGTCTGTCCGTTTGGTGATGATGCAGTGGATTGGCAGTATGTAGAGGATGTTTCTCGTTCGATTGTTGTCTCTTGCACCTGTCCAACAACGCAGACACGCGTTTTCAATGTGAAGGGCGGTATCCGACCGGTCACAGACGGTGTGTCATACCTCAAGACCTTAGTGCCAGATGCACAGATTACGTTGGAGCCAGGGATATTTGGAATCTCGTGGGACTACGACGCAACGCCTATCGCTGAAGAGATGGGCTTTACGCCTGACTACACGATGGAACAAGGAATCCTGAAAACGTTCAATCGCTTCCGAGAGCGTGCGGGGTTGGCACAGATATAGTTGATAGGGGGCAGAGCGCACTCCGTCTATTAGAAACAGGACTTACGCAATTTTGAGTATTGACCGCGTCCTGAAAGAGAGCGCGTCTAAAAAACGCAGACGGGTTCTTGACACAACCTAACAGGTTATGCTACAAAAGAGCAACATGCGTAAGTTCTAAGAGAATGAAAGATAATGTTGTCCAACCTTCAACCTAATAGTACTTTTTCATCTGTGCCCACGTAACAGCTAACTTCCCGCGGGCATCAACAGACAGTACCTGTTCCCACGGGATATTTTTTCCTCTGGAATCGGCTTGATGTATATCATCAAAGTTCGGGTGTCCCCATCCGCCGCTATTGTTATCTACAACAACAATTTGGGCGGTCTTGCCTTGGAATTCGGAGACATCCCACTCTACCCGCGCCATTGTTTCGGTAGCCTTCCCTGTTGCTGTGAGAACGACTTTTCCGTTAATCTCAAGGTTCACACAACATGGAGCGGGATCATCCTTCCACGGATGATTGCCACCACCGATGAGGAAATTCATCGTCTTTCCGATAATCGTGAACTCGATCGAGGTGAGGGTGCCTTGGGGTCCATCTCCTTGGGTTGCCCCTGGATTCTGTCCAAGTTTTTTCCCTTTATCTGGACCTTGGTACTTTTCGTATAACCCTAACCACCAATCGCCTTGATGTTCAGAGGGCTGACCGCGGTTTCGCGCTGTTGGGTTATCTCCCCAAGTTGGCTGGAAATCGAATGCCTCTCCGTCTGTCTCCCAATCCGTGAGGTCGCCTGTCTCGAAATCGTTGTTAAACGCTCGTGCGGAGGCGATGTTAACGGGTAGAACCAAGAGTATCAGGAGGACGGAGGGCATCATAAGCGAGAAATACATTTTTTTCATGAGATGCGTCTCCTTCTGCTTGTGAAAAGTTGTGCGCCTGGGCATTCAGGCAGCAATTTGTAAACACACGTCTGAAAGTCGAACAACATCATCGCTTCTCATGATACACTCTTGTGAAAATAATGTCAAGAAAATTGTGAATTCCAGAAGCCTCTACCTCTGTTATACGTTTCAGCATCATGAAAATATGTCCGATAGAATTTGAACAATTCCCCCTAATATGAACATGACACCAACAAATAAAGCACACTTTGCAAGGAACTCCTCAACCGAAGTAGAGGCTAATTTTCTGATGATAAGACGTGCCCAGACGGATAACGCACAACCATCCAAAAGAAACTCCGCTCCTTCTTCCCAGTCTGTAACTTCGCGTGTCACCCCGAACACGAGTGCTTCTCTTATCGCAAGAGCATCAGCAGTGAACGCATATCCAGCCGCAGCAGCAACGAAAACTGCACTTATAAACAAGGAACGGGTTACGGGAGATATGTGCAGAACAACGAAAAGCCATACCAAAATTGCCAGATTCTCAAAAGCTGAAGGTAACCACTGGATCCATTCCTCCTGACTGACAGTTGGAAAATTGGGGAACTGACGCTCCAATATGTTAGCCAACCCTAATGCCCCTATACCACACCCCAAGGCAAACATAATACCACAAGCAATAGATACGGAAACAGTCACGCGCGGAATACCGAGTGGCATTACTCCTGAAGCAGCAACGATAACACCAGTACAAATCAATAGGAGTGCGCTGTCGCTATCCGAAGGAACTGCCATAGTCCCAAAAATCAACGGATTTACCAGTATTGTTTTCCATGTTACTTGTGAGGTATTTGCAGTTTTGCCAAACATTATCCGTCTCCTCCAAATTGGGGTCGTCGGAAACCGCACCTACCTTGACCAGGGAACAGCGATAGACTTATAATAGGTCGACAAGTTGCCTCGCGAAAATCAATCCAATGACACAGACGATCGCTGTTAAAGTCCGCCTTTCGCTTTTGAAGGCGCGTGTCCAAGAAAAATCATGGCGAGATGGGTAGGGATACGGAGGAAATTGAGGAATAAAGCGGGGTACTCGTTCTCGGTATGTCTGATAGACCTGACCACAGGATTCCATCAGACACGACTCCTCCACGACAATAATCGGTAGGTATTGCAAGAGATAGCCAACCATTAACACTGCCACGAGCCAATACACATTCGCGACAAAACAGACGCCAAGACTGAGCAGGAAATTACCGATATAGAGCGGATTTCGGACGTAACGATAGGGACCTGTTGTGACGAGATCACGCGCTGCACCGAGCGTTCTGGCACGGGTGGATGCTCCGGCATATCCGACTGCCCATATCCTGAGAAATTCACCTGTAGCAATGAACAATGCCCCAATGACTACGGTGTACCAGACAGGTTCAGCAAAATAGCAGAGAGCGAGGATAAAGGGAATCGGCGTGAAACTACGGATCTTGAAAAAGAGGTTGCCAATTTTTCTAATTTTCCTTGCGGTTCGGTGAAGTAGGTTTGAACTTTTATATCCCTCTCCGTATATCCGCCCTCCATGTTCCTACATTTTATTTCGGTGTGCGCCAGATCATGACACCGCCAACAACAGCATAGAGGATGTTCGCTCCCCAACATGCGAGAAACGGATGGAGTTTGCCACTTTCACTCAATCCTTCAAGCGTTGCGAAAGAGAGTGCCCAATAGATAAAAGAGAGGAAGAAAGCCATCACCAAACCCGCGAAGAAACCTGCTCTCCCAAAACGGATAGCGATAGGCGCGCCAAGCATAACAACAACGACAGCTGCGAACGGATACGCCGTTTTGTGATACAACTTTACCTGCTCCTTACGCGAAATCTGTCCGGCTTCCTGTTTATAGGCAATCTGTTGGCGAAGTTCTTCAATTGTCATCGCCCTGGTATCCTTTTCACTCCCGATAAAACGGGTAGGATCCTCATGCCGCGCTATCGCATGTGTATCGAAAGCTTCATAACCAACCTCGATCCCTTTTTCAAAGTGGCGAATGTATCCGTCCGTTAAGTGCCATTGGGTAGATGTCCACTCCGCTGACTCCGCGAACGTTACGCGAGCGAGTTTCCCCTCAGTATCATGTTCATAGATAGTGAGTTGTTGGATTTTACGTGCGTCCAAAGCAATCCGCTGTGAGTAAAAGATACGGTCGCCTTTACCTTTGAAGACGATGTTCCTGCCGCGGCGCGGTCTAACGTTATTTTGCAAGAGATGCGCTTCATGAAAGGCAGGTGCTGCGACCCGGTTATAAAACAGCGCGAAGAGTCCACAAATAACGAGTGTTACAATCAAAATAGGAACGAGGAGCCGGTAAACACTCAGCCCCCCCGCCTTCATAGCAGTGAATTCACTGGTTTGGACCATCCTACCGAGCACAAAAAAGATAGCGACAAATGCGGCAACGGGGACGACCTCCATAATCCGCCGTGGTGCTTGGTAGAGAACGATTTTAACAGCCGTTATATAAGCGACATCATCATCAAATTTTTTGATGTCCTTATCCAGCAGACGCACGATAATAATCAGTGCGATAAAAAACAGAAGCCCGACAAAAAAGGCTTTCAGGTATTCGCGAAGCAGGTATCGATCTAAAATATTCAATTTTTAATTAGACCTTGCGGATGAGTCATGGCATCTGTGAATGTATCGGTTATGATTCGACTTTCCTATTGACGACAAGCGGGAGTTTACTGTCTCGGGCGCGCCACGTCCGCAGCGTCCCCTCGCCTATCACACGGATACTCAGAAAAACACCGAACGCACCAATTGCTATATTGGGTAGCCACATGGCAAGGGCAGGAGATATCATGCCGTTCAAACCAGCACTTTGACCGATTTGAAGCAGTAAGTAGTAAACCAAGATAACGGTTAAGCCGACACCAAACCCAATCATCTTACCGCCCTGTCTGACCATCAACCCAAGCGGCACGCCCATTAATCCGAATGCTAAACACGCGAAAGGGATAGAAAACTTTTTGTGATACTCAACCTCCGCCAAACGGAGTCTCCTACCGGTGTAGTCAGGATTTTGACTGGTTGGGACGGCGGCTTCCAATTTATTGATGAACCCCTTGAGTTGGGCAATTGTCATTGATCGTGGTGTCTGGTTTTGTAGGGTCCCACGCTCCAGATCCTCGGTCAACTGCAGTGCGAGTTGTTGCTGCTGGAACTTTGTGATACGAAATCCATCTGAATTATCGGTTGTGGGTTCGTATGTAAGTCCATCGTAAAGCGTGAGCACGGCTCTGCCATTTTCATAACTGAGGGTGCCCTCTTGGGCGTGGCTGAAGCGAGGGCGTCCAGTCCAGATACCATCCCATATTTTGACCTCCAGCATACGACCACTCTTGGCATCCGTGGATTCGTACATCCACAGTTTGCCTTCTCTCTCCAACTCCTTCATAACGGTGGCTTCTTCCAAAACGAACGTTGGATTGTGCCTTTGAATGTCGCGTTTGAGTGTCGCGTAAGCGAGATTTGCCCTTGGTAGTGCGTAGTCCATCAATCCGAGATCAATGATACTCAGCACCACTGCCATGCCTAAAAGCGGAAGCATGAGATGATGGAAAGCGACGCCGTGTGCTTTCATCGCGATGATTTCATTATCGGTAGAGAGTCTTCCGAGCGAAAGTAAAATTGCGACCAAAGCCGCCATGGGAAGAGATAACACAACCGTCGCTGGCATCACATAAATGATCAACTCAACAAGGTAAACCGGACTTATCCCCTTCTGCACAAAGAGCTTCGTTAATCGAAAAAGATCATCGAAGATAAGGATAAGGGTAAAACAGATAAGTGCGATGATGAACGGTGGAATAAATTCTTTAAGTATATACCGCGCTAATATTCTCATATCTTTATGGCTTTCAGCCATCGGGTTTCAGCCGTCAGTAAAGAGGTTTCTGGTGAAGTGAAATTCTCTTGCTGATTGCTGATGGCTATCTTTCTGACTGCTGACCGTTTTTTTATGAGTTGATTTGTGTCGGAAAAACCTTCATAATTTAATACGTTAGTAGGAGCGTGCCCTGTTTTTAATTTGATATTTCGGTATGAAAGATGTTATCATACCACCATGGAACTTACGCTTGAATCCATTCAACTCACAACAGATGACTTCGCGGACGTAGCCGCGCGTCATACTTCTGCCCAAGAAATCTATTCTCCAACAGCCCCAAGACAACCGACTGCGCAACTCGGTTGGCGCGACAGATGGTGGTTAAACCACACAGCAGCACAGCAAGTTGTCATCAATTACTGGTTTTTCGAGTCACACGATGAAGCACGCGTAGCCGCTGATGAAGGCAGATTTCGGCTCTCAGCACAGACCGTCCCGAAATTAGGTGGACGCGATTCTATCTATCAACCGCCACCGAATGACAAACATGGACTGGGTGATGTGGTGTGGCAGGCTGGAGCGAATTTTCTGTTCGTTGAAGAGACTATCGTCGTGCTGGTCGCCGAAATAGGAGGGCAGATTCCCGAGGAAACAACCCTCCAGATCGCCAAAAAGATTTCCAAAAAAATTCAGGTCGCGCTGCGGTCAAAACGGTAACCGGATAACCGTAGCCTATAACGTAGTGGAGGGGTTTTTGCGAATCAACACGGAATGCGCGTGTGGCATTCCGCGGGGTGTTTCTTCAGGTTTAAGAAAAGTGCGCGATAGTCTTACCCGACGCCGTTCCCCCGCAAGGTAAAATTAGTAGTCTTGATACCACGTTTCGGATTGTTTGGCAATTTGCACGTTTTCCACACCGCCAAACTGGCGATGCTCAAACCACGGTAACGCGTTTTCCGCTGCAGCGTTTGCGTTCCTGAAGTTCATCGTTGCCTCGTTCTCTAAGAACTGCTGAACTGCTCCAGTGTCAGGATAATATTGGACAGCATCTTTCCAGATGGCTCTTCCGCAGAGGAAACCACTTGCCCCAGCACCGGTTGCAAGGTCAACGTTCTCAATGAATTCCTCAATATCCACGCCGGCACTCAAAATGACCCACGGCAGTGTCGAGGCTTCATCTAACTTTTGGCAGATTTCTTTGACTTCAGCGAGTCCATACGCTGACTCCCCTGCATAAAAACTGGCGTCTCTATAATCTGCGGTATATTTCAGATCAGCAGGAAATTCTAACTTGAGAATGTCAACTTTGTAACTGGGATCGATGAACTCTTCAACGCTCCGAATCACAAGGTCGGGTTTCTGTTTGGCGAAGGCGACACTCTTTGTCGTGCCTTCAAGCGCATAACTGACTAATTCTAATAAAAACGGCAAATCCTGCTTTTCGCATTCGTCCCCGACATGCCGCACAAAGGCGTGCTGGTGTTCGAGGGTATCAGCAGAGGCATCAGGGTGGTAATAGGCGAGGAGTTTAATGGCATCTGCCCCGGCACGCTGTGCCTTGGCGATGCTCCAGTTTGCAATCGGATTGGAGAGACGTTCGTTCTCAGCAACGCCTTCGCTGACATAACCCGATTCTTCATAGGCTAACAGCAATGCGACATCCCGTGGAATCTCGGTAATAGAGTAGGGGTGTCCGTAAATTGGGTCGGTCAGAACCGCTGTTGAATTTGGAGAAAGGATTCGCGTAATGAGAGTTTTCAGAGCTGCAACATCTTCGTATTGGACTTCAGTATTGTCCTTGTTAAGCGCATCTGCGAGTGCCTGTACCATGGAACCCCGCTGGTCAATCGCCATCATTTTAAAGCGACCATTCGCATCAGCGAGTTTCATGATACCCCGCAATTTACCAGAGGAAATATCGTTCATTTACTTCTCCTTTTTTGGTGGCTGTCGGCTATCAGCCTTCAGCGATCAGTTCTAAGAGGTTTTCGTTTAACACAGGTTTCCTCCTGTTACCGACTGCTGATTGCTGACTTCTGAAGACTATTTAATATTCACGTTCAACGAAAAAACGGATTAGAGAGAAAAACAACTGCTTTGCCCGTCCATCAGGGAGATGGGCAAAATTGTTCTGAAACCGTCCAGCGGCTTCTTGCAAGAGTGCTTGAGACCGCTGTTGGGCATAAGCAATAGATTTATATTTTTGCATTAAGTGGAGCACGCTCTCGACTTCAGCCTCGGTTTTCTCATCACGAGGACGCGCCATGATGTCAATTACATGTCGGGCTTCAGCCGAACTGCAAGCATTAATAAGATGAATAAGAACGAGGGTCCGCTTGCCTTCACTAATATCCCCAGCAATCTCTTTTCCATACCTACCGACGTCACCGATTAGGTTCAGAACATCGTCCTGAATTTGAAAGGCGATGCCGATTTCTTTGCCGAGTTCTACGAGTCCATCTATTTCTGTTTCACTTGCGTCACCGATGATTGCGCCAACTCGACACGGTGTGATACAGGTATACCATGCGGTTTTCTGTATGCACATCGTTAAGTAGTCATCTTCATCGAGATCCCAGCGGTTATCGTTAACCCAACTCAATTCAATGTGCTGTCCTTCAACGACTTGGTTGCTAAGTTGTATGAATTCAGATAAAATGCGGAAGGCGAGTTGATGTCCGAGGATCTCAGTGTTTCGGTGAAGCATCTCCCACATCTTGCAATGGAGAGCGTCCCCAACGTTGATAGCCATAGGGATCCCGTGTTTTTGATGGAGACACGGTTCGCCTCTTCGAAGTTCGGAACCATCTTCAATATCGTCGTGAATCAGGAGCCAATTCTGGAGGAGTTCAAGTGAGGCAGCAGTGTTAACGGCGCGCTGTGTATCTCCGCCGAACGCCTCACACATGAGCATGCAGAGCGCGGGACGCAACCCCTTCGCGGCGCGGCGCGGGTAGTCTAACATCATTTGGTACAACTGATGGACATCCGGGTGCTTGTGTGTAGTCGGGAGAAAGTCAAAAATACAGGCATCAACCTTACTTTTGACATCGCTGAGGTATGTTGCGACAAGATGCTTTGTTGGTGAAGGTTCTTGTGCAGTTTTCTGCATGTGTTTCCTTATGTTTTTCGCCATCTTTTTATCTCACTCAGCCCTCCCATGATTTCGCTGGGTCTCTGAGCACGAACATCAAGTTTTATCGAGCATTGGTTCGCAAGTTTTGCTTTAAAATTATAACACATTGAGGGGTGAAAATCAAATTTTTGTTGGACAGAATGTGTAAAATATTTGCCGATTGTCTGAATCAGGATTTACAGGATTAGAGAATTTTCAGGAGGGTAGAACTGAATAGCTCAGTCACACAGGATCCGTAGGTCCACTTTTGTTTTCCCTCTTAGACGCTACAATTCATCTAAATCGAGTGCGATGAATCGGTATCCCAAGGGTTTTATTCGATCGACTAAGGTTTCTCGCAATTGGAGGGCACGCGTAAATTGTGCTTCCGAGACCTGTATCCGTAAAACAGGTGCATGGTCAAAGAGTGAAACGTCTTCAAGCTCGAATTCGCTCAGGATCTGTTTGACCTCTACCAATGCAGCGGAACTTTCGGCTTGCACCGTGTGGGGATCTTTTTGCATTTTAGGACTGTCGCCTCCAGTCACTCCCTGCCATGAATCCACCATCAACGAAAACCATTTGCCCGGTAACAAAGTCAGCGGCGTTAGAAGCGAAGAAAATTGTTAAGCCTGCGAGGTCTTCAGGTTCGCCCCATCGCTCGGCAGGGGTACGATTGAGAATCCATCGGTTTCGGCTGTCCTCTTGTGCGGGGGCAGTCATCTCGGTTCGGATGAAGCCGGGCGCGATGCCGTTGACCTGAATGTTGTGTTCCGCCCATTCTACGGCGAGGAGTTTTGTCAATTGGAGGAGTCCCCCCTTCGCCGCTGTATAGGCGACACTCGTCGGGAGTCCGATCGCTGAGGTGAGCGATAACGTGTTGATGACCTTCCCCGACTTTTGTCGCTGCATGACGTCACCACAGGCTTTTGCGAGAAAAAACGCACCCTTCAGATTAACATCCGTAACGAAGTCCCAATCCGCCTCGGTAAATTCCAATGCGGGGTTGCGTATATTGACCCCAGCGTTGTTAACGAGAACATCAAGTCGCCCCAAAGTCTCGACAGTCTGTGCGACGAGTGCGTCAATTTCTGCAAGATTGCTGACATCCGCCTGAATAGGGAGGACATTTCTACCGGTTTCACCGGCAATGCGTTCAGCGACGGGGGTCAATGTTTCTATCTCCCGACCGACAACGACGAGATCTGAACCTGCACCCGCAAGTCCTTCTGCCATCGCGAGTCCAATACCGCGACTCGCCCCAGTGACGAGGCTTACCTTACCGTCCAATCGAAATTGTCCAACGATCCCTGTAGCAGATTTTTGATTCATGTTTTACTCCAATTCGTGTTATACCAATTAAGCAGGTTTATTGGGTCCAATCCTACTTGTTATCTGTGGCGAGAATCGTATCGGGTTTGATTCCCTCTGGCGGTGCAACCGGAGCATCCACACCTACACGCGCTGGACGCAAGTCTTCGCTCTCCAAGGATTCAATTGAAAGGCGACATCCAAGCGCGGTAAGAATAGTTACGAGTCTATCAACGCGCGGCGCAGCCTCACATGAAAGCACTTCCAAGAGTGTTTGTGGATCCGTTTCAGTTCTTTTGGCAAGTTCCGATATCCCGCCTTTAGCGTCTATAACTGCTCGGAGTGCGCTTCCCAACGCAGCAGGGTCTCCGTATATTTGGTAATCCGCTAATACTGCTTGAAGGAATCCAACGGTAGCCTCGTGGTCGTCAGTAAGCTCTTCGATGAGAACATCACGCCATTTTCTTAATTTTCTCATGTGTGTACCTCTTTGTATTCTTGCCAATAGGTTTTTGCCCGTTGAATATCTTGTGCCTGCGATGACTTGTCGCCACCGCAGAGCAAAAGCACGATAGTGTTATCTACCTCGGCAAAATAAACACGATACCCTGCTCCGACATGGATACGCAGTTCAAAAACACCATCACCAACAGAACGGTAATCCCCGAAATTCCCCTGCTCAAGATAGATAAATCTTGACCGGATACTACTTTGTGCCCTTGTATCCCGAATGGTTTTGAACCATTGAGTAAAAGGTTCTCTGCCATTTGGAGCCTTATAGAATTGCAGTTCTCGTGGGCGTGTGCTACGCATTAATCGGTCAGTCCATCCTGTTCTGCGAATTCAAACAATTGCCCACCGTCAATAGCCTTTATTTTCCCACCATATTCCTCAGCAAGAGAGACAAGGAGTTCGGCACCATGTGAGCGTTTCAAATCAATCTCAAGTGCTACCACGTAGATAACAGCGTTGTTACGGTTATGTTCACGCACAATATCAAGAATTTTCTGTGTGTTTGTCTCAATATAGACACCCGCTCCCTCATCTACCTGGGGCAAACCGTCTGTTATCAAAACAACAACAGTCGGTTCAAACGTTAAGGCGGCTTTAATAGCGGAGAGAATGTTCGTGTCCACATTGCCCTGTATACTTCTCGGTGTGAATCTGTCAAGATACTTCAAGACCCGTTTTATGTTCGCGGGGTTCGCGGGTAGCATTTCCTCGCTCATAGGTTTCGCTGTGTTGGAAAACGCGACAATGTTCAGTGTGTCATTGTTCCCTAACATCATTACGGAATCTTTGAGAGCGTCTATTGCCAGTGGTAATTTTTTCATTCCAGCAGCCTGCATACTTGCGGTTATATCAAGACAGTAGACGACATCTTTGGGACCTCCGAATTCGTCGAGGAAATCAATGACACCGAGTCGATCCGATGCGCCGTCCTTTCCTCCACCACCGAGAAGTCCACCGTCGGAGCCGTCTTGTCCACCGCCACGGAATCTGCCCATCCCGTCGCCGCGTGCTCGGACCCTATTGGTAACAATACCGCGTCCATCAGTGCGCCCGGGTTGTGCGATAAGTCTGCTGAGATTTGAGGCTTCCGCATCCCGTAATTGTGCGTCCGTCATCACATCTGGAATAATCTCACTCACTGGTGCCTTGTTGACCTCTACATCTTTGAGAACAACACGTGGACTGAGTTTCATGACCTCATCTATCTCATTCCGAGCGGCTTCAATTTTTTTCTCCATCGCGTCTCTGGCGAGTTCCTCGTTCGGATTAAACATCTTCTTCGTGAGCGGTGGTTTCGGTTTCGGTTTCCGTTTTCTGGGTGCATCAGCATCGTTAATCAAGTCAACAGCGAGGGCATCCGCCTGTTCTTGGCTGAGTTGATTGATTGGGAGAAACAGGTAGGTAATCGCGATAATCATGTGCAGAATAAGCGATAATAAAATAACAGAGCGCGTGCGGTTTTTACGTCGTCGTGCATCAATGCCCCAGTTTAGCAAATGATTTAACATGATAAAGTCCTCCGCGTTTCGTTTCTTTTTTACAGCATATTTTGTAATTATAGGTTAGCAAGCAACATATTTTGGGTTTTTGAATGCCTACGTTACTGAGGTGTCTTGCTGATTTTCAAAAGCTTGGATCCATGTTCTGCCTTCAGATGTCAGTTCATAATAGGTGTGATTCCGGTGCTTAATCCATTTCCCTTTGACGATATTTTTTCGATAGTGGATGATCCGCCCTTCAACCCGTTTCAAACCGCCCAGATCTCTCAATTTGCGATGCCGTTGGTGCGTCTCTTCAAGCGGAATTCTCAAGGTTTCAGCGACAACGATAGAGTAGTCCATTCCCAATTCTTGATGGTGTTTGAGTATAAAGTAATCGGTTTCATCAAGATCAGCGAGCTCAGGGGGCAATGCAACGGAATCCGTCGGAGTCTCGGTTGTCCGAATTTCATCCCACGCGACTGCCAATAACCGCTCTGATCGTAGGTTTTGCACTGCATTACAGGCGGCGTGATGAACAGTTATCGTGCTGTCTTCCTTGAAGTAACCAGTGATTGCGTCTCCTTCTTGAGGGGTACAGCACTTCGCAATTTTGTAGGTGAGTTCAACTGCCATATCTTTTCACCATTACAACACCATATACTAACTCAAGTTCCACCTTTCTTCGTTATGTGAAGTGTCCGGACCCCTGCCGGTATGAAGTTGGGTTTCGCTGCGTTCTTGAGTGGATATGCCAATAGGTCGGATTTCACGGGTATTTGGCACATTCACATCTCTGTTTTCTGTTCCGCTCTACCCAACCTACGGGACCCTGAAAACCCTAAATTGACCCCTATGGAGCCTGTCAAGTAGCAACTTGGGTTATATGAGTATCTCAATCCCGTCCCAATGCCCGATACCCGATGTCTTTCCGATAATGTGCATCGTCAAACTGAATAGCAGAAACGCCTTGATATGCGCGTTGAATGGCATCGTGTAATCTGCCAGCAACAGCAGTGACACCCAACACTCTACCACCAGCTGTGACGATGTTCTCGCCATTCTGCTCCGTTCCTGCGTGAAAGACCGTAACGCCTTCAATTGCATTCGCATCTTCAAGCCCCGTGATAACTTTCCCTGTTTGATATGGGTCTGGATACCCTCCAGAAGCCATAGCAACGCACGCCGCTGCTTCGTTATGCCATTGCACGTCAGCGTGCTGTTCAAGTGTCCCATCAATACAAGCGATTAGCAAAGGGATTAAATCACTTTTGAGGCGAGGAAAAAGAACTTGTGCTTCGGGGTCTCCAAAACGGCAGTTGAATTCTATCACTTTCGGACCGGTCTCCGTAATCATCAATCCGACGTATAGGACACCTTTGAAGGGTCTTCTGATAGCCGCCATACCCTTGACGGTAGGGTAGACAATGCGTTGCATTACATCGTCGTGCAATTCTGGTGTAATTACTGGTGCGGGGGAGTATGCTCCCATCCCTCCGGTATTCTTGCCAGTATCACCATCGTGTGACATCTTGTGGTCCTGAGAACTGACGAAAGGTAGGCAGTAAGTGCCGTCGGTAAGCACGGTGAAGGATGCTTCCTCGCCGATGAGTTCCTCTTCGATGACGACACTATCGCCAGCCGCTCCGAACGTCCTATCAACCAGAATCGTTGTGACGGCTTGCAACGCCTCTTTGAAGGTACGTCCGGGGATAACGCCCTTTCCAGCAGCGAGTCCATTTGCCTTGACGAAAACAGGTGCATTGCGATCTTCGATATACGCCATCGCTGTTTCGGCATCCGTAAACGTCTGGTGTTCCGCTGTCGGGATTCCGTTTTTTACCATCAGTTGCTTGGCGAAATCTTTACTTGCTTCCAAGCGAGCTGCGCGTTTATCGGGACCAAATGCCTTCAGCCCGCGTTCACTGAACACATCAACGATCCCATCAGCCAAGGGTGCTTCGGGTCCGACAATGGTTAAGGCGATGTTTTCAGATACCGCCCAATCTGCCAAGTCAGTGAACCGCTCTGGCATCGAGATAGATTCTGAGATTTGCGCGATGCCAGCATTACTGGGCGTGCAATAGATTTTTTCGACGAGTGGACTCTGTGCAAGCTTCCAAACGAGCGCATGTTCGCGCCCGCCCTGCCCCACAACCAGAATTTTCATGCTACTCCATATCCTTTTTGACTGTATTATACCAGAATGTGTTCGGAAAATCAAGAATATCCAGTTAATTTGGACAGCGTCAACCGCCTTTATCAGGGGAATAGGTGTCGGGAATCGGAGTTCCCTCCTACAGGCACCACCCCGTCAATCCCCTTATCAGGGGACTTTAAGAAGCAGTGGATAAGTCCTAATCATAATTTGACAAACCGCGCTTGACCTGCTATACTAATCGCTGTTTGACTTACGGCGTAGATACACTGTATCGGAGCACAATCTATGACGATAGGAGAATTATTTTATGCGTTATCTGCGAGGTATTATTACATGGATTGATTCATTGGAATCCGGCAGACAATTTCGGAGTTGGGCTGCAATTTCCCTCAAAATCCTCGCGGTGGCTATTCTTGTAGGTATTAGTGTGTGGGGTATTGTGATCTGCGTTGATACGATAGGGGCAAGCAACGATTCGGGATTGACTTCACGGATTCTTGTCATCGTTGGATCAATCTTGGAGGTTTGCATCGTCATCATCATTGCTACAATCCTCGCTATGTTGTTTTGGAACAGATCCAATAATATTAGAACACTTGATAATGACCCGAAATTCATTTTAATATCTATTACGGTTATTATGATCCAACTGGCGGGCGAAATAAGTTTCCTTGGATTCATTGGAGCTGGTGTTCAATCGTTTGTGGCTTCAATTTTCGGATCTGGGCTCCCGAAACTATTAACTTTTTTGCTGCATGACCGTGGGTTACTGGGTACTTTACCGCAAGACCTTGGAGAAACCCCAAATCTTATCTTAGGTGTGATTTTGTTTGTAATCTCCGTTTTCTTTGGGGCAGTGCTCTTAATTGCTGCCTATTTCATAGCGGAAGAGGTTAATGTATTTGCAAATATAGCGGAGAGTCTCAATAACATAGAAACGAAGTTGGTGGATGAGGAACCTGCTTCAGATAGTTGACATACTCCCCTCGCTAAAGCGTGGGATCCTAACAGTAGATTGACAACGGAGGAATAGATAATGGCTGAACAACATCACGAACTCGCCCATGTTTTTACTGAGGCTTCGCAGCGTGTCAACGATGCCCGCGGTGGCACTTCACGCGACCTGAACACCCCCTATACTTTTCCCGGCTATACCGAAGCGGAATGGACTGAAAAAGCCGAAGCCTTACGTCAGCAGATTCGCGTTGCTAACGGCTTAATTCCGACACACGAACCGACCCCTTTAAATGCCGAGATATTCGGAAAAATCGAGCGGGAAGATTACAGCATCGAAAAAGTCCATTTTGAACCCTTTCCCGGCTTCTTCACAACAGGAAACCTGTACCGTCCGCTTGGAAAACAGGGACCCTTTCCTGGGATTATAAGCCCACACGGACATTGGAGTCGTGGTAGGCTTGAGAGTATCGAGCGCGGTTCAATCCCCGGACGCTGTATCAACTTCGCGAAACAGGGTTACGTCATTTTTGCCTACGATATGCTCGGTCATAACGACAGCGGCAAACAGATAGAACACGGTTACGGCGGCGCGCATGAAGGACTGTGGGGACTCAGCGCGATGGGACTTCAACTCCAGAACAGTATCAGTTCCATCGATTTTTTAGAGAGTCTGCCAGACGTGGATAATGAACGTATTGGATGTACTGGGGCATCAGGCGGTGGGACACAAACCTTTATATTGACGGCGGTTGATGAACGTATTAAGGTCTCTGCACCTGTCAATATGATCTCAGCGACGATGCAAGGCGGATGCATCTGTGAAAATGCTCCAAACCTCCGTTTAGATGTCAGTAATATTGAGATCGGTGCGCTGATGGCACCGCGTCCGCTCCTGCTTGTGTCGGCGACAGGTGACTGGACGGTAAAAACACCCACGGTTGAATATCCTGCCATCCGCAGTATCTATGCACACTTCGATGCAGAGGACAAAGTGCATCAGGTTCAGGTAGACGCAGAGCATAACTACAACAAAGAAAGCCGTGAAGCGGTCTACGCATGGTTCGCCAAATGGTTTCTGGAAGCCGAGGATACTTCGGCGTTTAAAGAGGTGACATTTGAAGTTGAACCAGATGCGGCACTGCTGGTTTTCTCGGAACGCGATCTACCACCGCACACCATGAAACAAGACGAGTTTTTACCGGCTTGGGTGAACAGGTCTCAACAAGCGATCGAAAAATTGAAGCCGACGAACGAAACAGAACTCCAAACATTTCGCGAAGAAATGGGGAGTGCGTTAGAACATGCTCTCGGGTTAAACATTCCAAAAAGCACAGATGTAACGCTTATTGAACCGGAAGGCGCGTTTCCGACAACTTACCATACAAATTTATCGTCGAGACACCTTGTCATCGGTAGAAAGGGTATGGGGGACGCGATCCCGGCACTTCTATTTAGCCCAGAACCCCAAGTCGGACACGATCCGGTAACGCTGATTGTTCATCCAGAGGGTAAGGAGAAGTTAATCAATTCGGAGACAGGCGAACCTTCTTCACTCATCACGGATTTACTCAGTGCTGACCAGAAAGTTCTAATCATTGATGTTTTTGGGACGGGTGAGCATAGCGACTATGAGAGATCGGAAGATACGAACTACTTCACCACTTATAACCGAACAACGGCGGCGTTACGCGTGCAAGATATTGTAACGGCACTGCGCTGCTTCACAAACAGAGGCGATATTTCAGAGGTGAATCTGATCGGGATAGGTGAAGCAGGATTGTGGAGCTTGCTGGCGGCAGCATTTACGGAGGTCAAAAACGTTGTTGTGGATGCGGCACAATACACATCCAATAATGATGCGGCTTTCTTGGAAACTTTACCGATACCGAGCATCCGTCGAGTCGGAGATCTTCGGACAGCTGGCACCCTCGTCGCACCGCGACCACTGACTATCCATAATACGGGTGACGTATTTGATACAGGATGGATCGCTGAGGTATATGAAAATCTCGGGGCAGGTCAGGACTTAATTGTCGAGAAAGGCCAGATGTCTGATGAAGAGATTATCACACAGGTAATTGGATAGACTTTGCGACATGGGCAGGCACAAGACCTGCCCCTACAAAATGTCTCTTTATTTTTGCGTGATACATGGGCAGGCACAAGACCTGCCGTGATACATGGGCAGGCACAAGACCTGCCCCTACAAAATGTCTCTTTATTTTTGCGTGATACATGGGCAGCGCAAGACCTGCCCCTACAAAATGTCTCTTTATTTTTACGTGATACATGGGCAGCGCAAGACCTGCCCCTACAAAATGTCTCTTTATTTTTAGTGGGCGGACACTACGGTCCGCCCTTAATTTCAAATCAGATACCTCTATGAGAGGTTGTATCCACGTTCGTTGTGTTGCGACAGATCAAGTCCTTGTCGTTCCTCATCCTCTTCAACGCGTAAGCCGACTGTGGCATCCACAATTTTGAGGATGATAAATGAAAGCACGCCACTCCAAACGACAGTGATGATGATGCTGAGTAGTTGCGCCCAAACCTGTGTTCCGATTGTCATACCTTCACTGAGTCCAACACCCCCTAAACCCTCAGCGACAAAAATGCCGGTCATTAAGGCACCGACAATTCCACCGATACCGTGAACGCCAAACGCATCCAAGGAATCGTCATAACCGAGTTGCGACTTCAGGGTAGTAGCACCCCAGAAACACACAACGCCGGAGACGATACCGATAGCAAGGGCGCCAATCGGTCCGACAGAACCTGAAGCAGGGGTAATCGCGACCAAGCCAGCCACAGCACCTGTTACAATGCCTAAAGCGCTCGGTTTTCCGTGTTTTGCCCATTCAACGAACATCCACGCAACGGCGGCGGTAGCCGTTGAAATCTGGGTAACAAGCATCGCCATGCCAGCGGCACCATCAGCAGCAACAGCACTCCCAGCATTGAAGCCGAACCAGCCTACCCAAAGCATCGAAGCACCAACAACGGTGAGTGTCAAACTGTGTGGCGGCATTGCTATTGTTTGGTAACCGAGTCGCTTGCCGACCAAGATGGCAGCAACTAACGCCGCGATACCTGCGTTAATATGCACAACGGTTCCGCCCGCGAAATCAAGTGCGCCGATAATATCACCAAACAACGAGCCATCACCCGACCACGCCATGTGGCAGAGGGGCGCGTATACTATAATCGACCAAACCACGGAAAAAATCAACATTGCCGAGAACTTCATCCGCTCGGCGAATGCTCCAGCGATGAGGGCGGGTGTGATAATGGCGAATGTCAATTGGAAAGTGATAAAGACGGTTTCAGGGATAGTCCCAGAGAGGGTGTCCACGCCGATACCACGTAAAAACATGGTTCCGAGTCCGCCGACAAAAGAAGTGAGTGTCAATTGCCCTGCTTCCATACCAACGGTATTAAAGGCGAGACTGTAGCCACAGACAATCCACACGATCGTAATCAAACCTGTCAATGCAAAACATTGCATAAGCACAGACAGGACATTTTGGACGCGTACGAGCCCGCCATAGAAAAGGGCAAGCCCAGGAATCGTCATAAAAAGCACAAGAGCAGTCGCCGTAAGCATCCAAGCGGTGTCGCCTGAATCAGGAGCAGTCGCGTCTTGTGCCATCGCTAAACTCGGCAGACCGCAGAGCAGTAAAATAACAATTAGCGTTCTAATTCGTGTATAACCAGATCGCTCCTTTGCAGATTGTGATGCACATCGTTGTTGCATCTGTATCCTCCATGTTAATAGTTGTCGGCAGTCGGCAGTCGGAAACCGTCAGTTAAGAGGCGGTTCTGTTACCCCGGGCTTCTCTTTAAGTGCTGATTCCGATAACCGATAGCCGTTCAGCAGATATTGCTTGTTCTGTTATTCCGTAAAGGTAGACAACTTTGTCTACCACTTCCATTTTTGTAGGGACAGTCAGTTGTGTCCCATTAACCATGTCCTAAAAGAGAGCCTAATTTCCAGAAGCTGTTGATTCCGCATTTTAGCAGAATACCGCAATAGTATCAAGCCTTAATTTCGAGAGGTATTTCAACATATAGTAAAGTGAGTTTGATAAAAGTCAAGTTGGGTTTCGCTACCGTCATTGAGACAGAAGGTATCTTGAAGAACGACCTATCTCTCCACATTCTGCGATTTTTTCGGTGTATTTACCGCTCTACCTAATGCTGTGTCACTCCTAAAATGATGGATGTGGGCAGCCACAAGGGACTGCCCCTACAGGGAAAATCCCTTCAACCCAAGCACTAGGGGAAACACCCAAGCAAAACACCTACAGATTTATTGTAAATAGGAAAATGGAACGCCCACAGAACATGAAGTAAAACTCAGGGATATAAGTGAAACTTCGTGTGGACGTTCCTATTCGGTTGTGAGTCTCCGTCCCATCTGGATCGAAGACTCCGTCGCAATATATCAAATATACCTAACGTATTGAAGAAACATTAAAGTCAGGATAAGCACTCGCGCCGTGTTCTCCGTAGTCCAGTCCTGCTTGTTCTTCTTCCTCAGTGACCCGTAGACCTGTAACAGCCTTGATTCCATAGAAGAGAATAAAGCCAGTAACGAGACACCATACAAGCACGGCAACGACACCGACGATTTGTGCCCAGAGGAGTGCAAATCCACCACCGAAGAAAACGCCACTGGAACTGTCGAAGAATCCGAGGAGAATTGTTCCCAATGCTCCACACGTCCCGTGGACTGAGATAGCACCGACAGGATCATCAATGCGAAGTTTTTCAAACATCAGAACGCTTAAGACGACCACAATACCACCGAGGGCACCGATAATCGCAGCGGAGACTGGGCTCACAGACGCACAACCGGCAGTAATTGCTACCAATCCAGCGAGTGCACCGTTGAGTGACATACCGGCATCGGGTTTACTAAGAAAAATCCATGCAGTAACCATAGCGGTAATCGCACCTGCAGCGGCAGCGAGGTTCGTGGTTACGGCAATTTTGGATATGTCAAGCGCGTCTGCCCCCATTTGGCTACCGGGGTTAAACCCGAACCAACCGAGCCACAAGATAAAGACCCCGAGTGCAGCGAGCGGGAGATTGTGCCCAGCAATGGGTCGTGGATTTCCATCGCTATCGTATTTACCGGCACGGGGACCCAAGACAATGGCACCGGTCAGAGCGAGCCAACCACCGGTCGAGTGAACGACTGTAGATCCCGCGAAATCTGACATCCCCATGCTTGAGAGCCAACCGCCACCCCAAATCCAGTGTCCAACAATGGGGTAGATGATACCGGTGATGAAGACGCTATAAATTAGGTAACTTTTGAACTGTGTCCGTTCCGCCATTGCCCCAGAAACGATCGTCGCGGCGGTTGCGGCGAACACCAACTGGAAGAGCCAGGCGGCGTGTGTCGGGACAGAACTCCACTCCAATGAAGCAAATGCTGTGGAATCAGCGGGAACAAACCACCCACTCCATCCCATGAATGCGCTACCCGTGCCAAACATAATGGCAAAACCGATCGCCCAATACGCAATTGAACCCATTGAGAAGTCCAGCAAGTTTTTCATCAAAATGTTAACGGCGTTCTTGGCACGGGTGAACCCGGACTCCACCATAGCGAAGCCTGCCTGCATAAAGAAAACCAGAAATGCAGCGAGGAGCACCCACAATGTGTCTGCCATATACTTTGCGTCAGAAACCTTCTCGCCCTCAACGGATCCGTTTAAGGCGAAAACGTTCAGGCTCAGCAAACATGTGAGTACCAAAACTGTTATGATAACCTTACTTTTCATTCGAGAAATCTCCTTGTAGAACAGCAGTCAGTTATCAGTTGTCAGTCGTCTGTGAAGCAGATTGATACTACACCGCTGTCTTGTTACTAATAACTGATAACTAACAACTAACACTTTACTAACGTGAGTTTGATAAAAGCGGGATGTCGGGTTTCGCTACCGCTATTTCGCCAAAAAGCACCTTGGAAAAGGTCATATTATCGCTCTACCCGACCTACGGATCTATTTTCAAACTGGCGTTTACTATCTTTACCAGGAACGGACGAAAGTCATTCTGCCGGTAATTCCTGTTTCATCATCACCTTTTTGGGTCTCAAATCCGACAAAAACACCGAGCGTATTATTTTCACCATAGCCGACATTGGCACGGAGACCTGGAGCTATACTACTGATTTCGCCTCCGGTCAAATCAAACGTTACTTCTACTTGTGGACCGATAGCAACGGTATCATTCAGCGAATAGAGAACAAAATTGCGTGTGTAAAAAGAATCATCACCATAATCGAACATAGAATTCAAGAACCCTTGTATCCACGACTCAAAATAGATAGAACCCGCAGTGAGATAGGTAAACAACTGGGGTGCAATCAAGGAAGAGGGACCGTTCGGGGCAGCGTAGTCAAACCCAATACCGACCATGGGGAGGAAGCTCAGAGACAGTGAATCACTATCAACAACTGGAATACCGAGTCCGATGTCTAACTCACCGAATGTCCCAACGACGTAAATATCGGTATCCAAAGAAAGACCACCGAGGAAACTTGGGGAATGGCTGGCACCGACCCAGATCTGTGTTCCTAAGCTATCTGTATCGGTACGGAACCAACCGGAAGCACCTGATGCCTCTTCTTCCATTTCCATCTCTTCACCGGCTTCATGGGCATCAGCATAAACCATGGGGATACTACCAACTGCAAAAATACAAACCATTACTAACAAACGAACCAACCAAAACGTATGCGTTTTCATCAAAATCTCCTTTATACGCGCTTTGAAACGCGTCTACAAGGTTATATTAAATTTGAGCAACGTACTTTCACGGTGCGAAAATGCCAGTCGCGAACTGGTGCTCGTTCCCACAGAAGTCGGGAATCGGAGTACCCTCCTACAGAAAACTGTATGCCCCGACATGGAGAAAGCGACCGCTTGACTTCAGCATAAATTTGTGATATAGTGAATTTGCCTGTCTTTTTCAACACTTTTGAATAAAAGGGAGCAGGCTTTCACCAGTGCTTATTGTGCACCTGTTTCGTTTAAAGCAAAACGCGTGCCAATTGGCTATCGGCAGTCGGTGCGTTCGCTATGTTCACTTTCGGCTATCGGTTTATTGGCTGTTGCGTGTCAGTAGGGATCTGTGGTAATCACAGCGTTTATGACTGCTACACACAGAAAATCTTTATCCATCCCTGTTAACCGTTAACCATTAAGTGAGGGGCGGATTTATAAGAAAAATGCTGAAATTTTCAACAAAACATTGCCCAAAAAAGATGCAAATAGTGATTGTAAGCCTTGTTGTCCTGTTCGGGACAACCCTCCGGTTTTGGAACCTCGGGCAATGGAGTTTCTGGATTGATGAGGCTTTCACGGTTCGAGATGCACAAAACCTTTCACTTGACAGCTGGCGAGTTATCCCAAACCCGATTCCGTATCTTGCGGTGAAACTATCAATCTCAATTGCTGGCAGTCGTGAGTGGGGGAGTCGCTTAATTCCGTGCATAGTCGGAATTGCCTCGATCCCCATGGTTTTTGGGATAGGACGCACACTCTTCACTTGGCGGATCGGACTCCTTAGCAGTGCATTTGTGGCATGCTCAAGTTGGCACCTATTTTGGGCACAAAATGCGCGCTATCCGGTCTTTACCTTTTTCTTTGGTGTCCTAACGGCATGGTTTTTCTATACAGCCCTCGAACGCGATTCAACGCTCTTGACGATAGGCGCGCTCGTTTCCTGTTTCTGTTTAATTCTTTCACATACCCTCGCCGTTGTGATCGTTCCAGCTTTAGCTGCGTATGCCGTGATGTGTCTATTAGAAAAATCTGATAGAAAGCGGTGGCTGAATCTACTCATCTTTTTTATCCCGTTCGCGATACCGGTGCTGGCTCTCGCGCTTCCACAAGTTCGGGGTTACCTTTTCTCCGGGTGGGGACGTAACGTATGGCAGCGGAGTCCCCTCTATATTGTGCTAACGTTGGTTCAAGGCGTGAGTATTCCAATTGCTGTTACCGCCTTTTTCGCGCCCATCACGACGCGATTCAATAGAGCCACACTTTTTTTGCTCTGTTATGCGGGTATCCCGTTAATTCTTTTTCTGATCGCATCGCAGCTTCAAAACGTCGC
>JAGWBV010000045.1:40420-40789 GCA_021295715.1 Candidatus Poribacteria bacterium
GAAACACGCTCGGCATACTTGTGCCGTGTGTACTCCTCGTGACACTCTTGTCGCAAGACTATCTCTATTTTAAAATCGAGAACGGAGGGAGACCGAAATGGCGGGAGGCATTTGAAGTCGTACAAGCAGAAAAGAAACCCACCGACAAAGTTGTGCTTTCAGAACCTGAGATGGGTAGGTATTATCTGCCAGAATTGACATCCATCTACATCGGGGGACTCTTAGACGATTCGGAAGCGTTTGAAAGAGAATGGGAAACTTCGGGGAGAAAACGGTTATGGTTTCTTGTAGATGTGGCGAGTTTTAATGTTTTCGATGCGGACGTGGCAGTTCGTAACTGGATTCGCCAACGGGGACGTATGGTCAAAA
>JAGWBV010000045.1:40801-41292 GCA_021295715.1 Candidatus Poribacteria bacterium
GATGTGGCGAGTTTTAATGTTTTCGATGCGGACGTGGCAGTTCGTAACTGGATTCGCCAACGGGGACGTATGGTCAAAACATTGCCTGCCTTTTCACGCGCAAAAGATAGGACAATTCACGTTTATCTGTTGGAATAGCAGGAAATTATAATGGAAAAAGAAAGGAAATCACCTGCCACAATTTCAACTCCAAACTTGCAAACACCCAAAATCCTAAATAGACGACAACCGGAAAAATTACGGCTGCCAGCCATACAAGACGCGTTATCGACTTTCTACTTGCTGTCTCACTCCATGACCAGCATTGGAGACGTTTTTGTAATCCCAATTTCAAGGCAATCCAGACCACTACTGCCAATAGCACCAGTCCCATCAAACCTGCAGAGAACAGAATCGGAATCCACATAGATTAAATCCCTATAGTGAGAGAATAATAAGCAACAGGTTCTATTTGGAAACTTTCACCGAAACCATGATGGATTTTAGAATTA
>JAGWBV010000045.1:41336-42099 GCA_021295715.1 Candidatus Poribacteria bacterium
GAATCGCGAGCACAGCTCGCTCCTACAGCAAGAGGAAACCCTTGAGGAATTACCGATTTAAATACTGAAATTTCATCAAACCTCGCCAGCGAGAGAAAGGTATACCTACCAAGTCCGTGTAAAATTCATTCTACCGGTCAGTCCGGTTTCACCTTCGTCCTTTTTGGTTTCATAGCCAATGTATATGCCGAGTGTATTATTCTCGCCATAACCGATGTTCACACGCCCACCGAAATTGAGAGCCCACAGCCCACCGCCATCGCCAAGACCGAGCACCGATTCAAACTGCGGACCCACCGCGATAGTGTCGTTAAGAGCATAAGTCAGGTAAGTTCGATTGTAGACTTCATTCAGACTTTGGTCATCAAATATGGTTTTGACTGTGCCGATTGTCCAATGGAAACCGAAGATTTTACCGGCGGGTAGGATCGCAAAGATTTGTGGGTATAAAGCATAGGGGCCATCTGGGCTGACATAATTGAATCCGACTCCGAGCATCGGTGTCAGCAGTAGTGCCATGCTGTCATTCGCAATAACGGGAAATGTAACGCCCATATCAAACTCGCCCAAATGATCATTAACATAGATATTAGAATCAAATGAAATGCCGCCACTGAGCGGATGGCTCGCCCCCACTAAAAAATAGGTGCCTAAGCTATCAACACCAATCTGGAACCATCCTGTTATCTTCGGTTTTTCCTCCATTGGCTTTTCTTCTGCTTTTTCACCTTCCATTTCATGGCTATCGGCAAAGGCAGTAGAG
>JAGWBV010000045.1:42299-45010 GCA_021295715.1 Candidatus Poribacteria bacterium
CATCTCTTGCCCACTTTTCGTATTGCAGACATACTTGTTCCCAGAAAATCTGAGAGTCACTATTGACAATCTTGATAACATCATTCTTGTCAATATCAACAAGAATCTTTACCCGTGTTCTGCGAAATTGAGAATGACTTCCAGTCAAGTACCAATCTTCCCAATGTCTTTTATCCTGCATGAACTCAAATGGTTTTAAGATTGGATCATCCAAGGAAGCCAACCATCTTGCCGCCCTCCGGCAGATTGGAGCGTTTTTCCAATATTTCATATCGTGAAAGAATCGCTTGAGCATAGGCAACCTGAAAGGACACTCGCGAGTTTTCTCATCCGGTATGAACATGTCCTTCAACGTACCAGACTGTGGCAGAAATCGAATGTTCGCGTCTGGATATTTCCAACTTAGATACCACCCCCAAGTTTCAATATCAGGGACTTTGAATACCTCTTGATCCCCGAATCGTAACATAATACATTCCTCGGCTTCTGGTGTCACCCAGAATTCATTCGTGTTTTGGAATTCGGAGCAGTTACCCGAGTCCATACCCTCAGGTGGCCACAACGCCATTTGGGTTCCCAACAAGGTTTTCAATACCTCAACCTTAGTTTTTCCTAAGAGACTGGAATTTTGTGTGACAAGTGAAATAGATATTGGTTGAGTCATCGTAGATCCCTACTGAATTATTCGTTTTTAATTTTTGCAATCTCACGAATGGTATCACGAACTGTTTCGATATCCTTCTCCTGAAAATCGGGGCTTTCAACAGGACTTTTGAGAAGTGTTAGCACTTTTGGTTGCTTGCCGGAATACTTGTCGCCCAATTGATTAATACGTTCCTCGTGCTCGCTATGGCCTATAGTGAAAAAAACAACACATTTAACGCTATACTGGTTAGAACCGACTTCGGCATTTCGCCTTAAAATTGCTTTATATGCCAAGTACCCAGAATTCACCCGACCTTGTGGATTTGATGTTGACCCTCGCATATCAATGTCTAAAAACGCCATGTCAAGCACCTCGTCATGATTTTCTATACGCTGCAGTGCTTCCGCCTCGGTATCATAATGTTTCCAGGGGAGAGTAATGCCCGGATCCCACAAATCTTCAAACAAACCTCGCAGTTGGTCGGTAACCTCAGGATCGTCGTCCATTACCATAAACTCTGCCGATGTCCTGTTCAACAACTGCTTGGTATCCTGTTCTTTCCCAGCTTCCCGGATGATCTTTCTGAGATATGCCGCATAAACACCAAAAATACCTTCTGGATCGGATGTTCGGTCTATGCGCGTCTGCGCATTGAGACTATATGCCCCCATAACAACCGAGCGAATAACTTTTATCTTAACCCATTTCTGACACTCACATTGTAAGATTTGATTAAATAAAGGCGAGTCATCTTTTTTAGGCATATCCTTAGTCGATAAGTTAACATCTGTGCTAACTGCCATAAATTCACGATCATCTGCAGTCGGACTGAGCTTTTCAACAACGCCTATTGTCAGATCTTTTATTTCTTCCAATGTCTTCATGTTTTTCCGATACGGAACGTAACATATCATGTTCATGTGAGGTTGATGCAGCAAAGCAACTTGTTCGTTTGTATCAGAATTCACTAAATATTTTTGTAATGTTTGATAGAGTTGTCTTGCGGAAAGAATGGATAACGCCAGAATCTTTCCGTGCCCAGACTGATCCAGTGGTATAGCACTATGTGCTAACCAACAAGCTGCTGCCACTGCTCCAGGGCGTGATCCTTCAAGCGTGAATCGACCGACAAACGCATCCGGATCACCATCTTGCAGCCAGAGGTAGGGAGCATCACAACTCACGACCTCCGCTGCAATACCTCGACGCAGGAGCAATGCCCCCGCCGAATACGGAATATAGCCTAACTTGTGGGGATCCATAGTAATACTGTCTGCCTGGGACATTCCGGCGGTTCGATTTATCAGTTCCTCCCAAGACAACCATGAACCCTCGTTTGATTCAGACATATTAATCAACGATTTACTTTGTTCATCAGTAATACCAACAGCCTTGCAACATTGTGAAAGCCACTCTTTGAGATCATCTACATTTACCACTTTGAGATCATCTACATTTACCACTTTGTTGTCGTCTAATTTACGCCGTATCATTGCTCCGAGATAACCACCATAAGCGGCATCTACATGCCACCAGACCGTTCCCGCCGACTTTTCCTGCAATTTGTTAAGCATTTTACGAACTTTAGGGAGATTGTCCAATGCCCCTTCTTCCGTAGTTCCAAAATTTGAAGCCACCATCAATGCCCAGTTTCCATCTTTTAAATCTTTCTTAAGTTTTGCCTTCAGTTCTTCCACATCAATATCAAAACTGTCTAAATGAGGGACCTTAACGATACAATCCTGTCCTAAGCCGAGGATATTAGCCGCTTTAAGCCACGAATAGTGTGTATTCTCAGAGACGTACACACGCCATGGTTTTTTAAATAACGATTCTTCTTTTGGGAATAGTTCCAGTGCTTTTGAGCGGAATCCGTGATCTCCGAGTCTTTGAATGGTAAACGGGCTTATCAATTTGTCTATTAAGGCATCCGCTTCAATAGTTTCATTTTCAATCTGACGCTTTTCTATAATATCGTTTCGTGCTCGGACACGCAACCTGTACAGTTCATCGGTAGGAATGTTCGCAAGTTCCCAGGCGGTCATGCAGCGAATAGTTTTCTCTT
>JAGWBV010000046.1 GCA_021295715.1 Candidatus Poribacteria bacterium
AAGTCAAACACTTTTTCAACTTGTGTTAAGTAATTTCGGTGATACCGATAACTGAGTTGCCTGCTTGTATTCCTGTGAATTGTTTCTGGAACAGGTCGTGGTATACACCACCGCGTTGAATCAGTTCGGCATGGGTGCCGACTTCAACGAGCCTACCCTCTTTGAGAACAAGGATTTTGTCGGCGTCTAAAATGGTTGAGAGTCGGTGCGCGATGACGAAACTGGTGCGTCCTGCCATGAGGCGTGTGAGTGCTTCTTGGACGAGTGCCTCGGATTCTGCATCCAAAGACGAGGTGGCTTCATCGAGAATGAGGATTCTAGGGTCTCTGATAAGCACACGAGCGATAGCGATCCGTTGCTGTTCACCGCCAGAGAGTCGAACGCCGCGCTCACCAACTTTCGTCTCATACTGCTCTGGGAAATTCATGATGAAATCGTGTGCGTTTGCTAACTTTGCAGCAGCGACGACCTCCTCGTGTGTTACTGCTTCTGGGTCTTCCGCACCCAGACGGATATTGTAGGAGATGCTCTCGGCGAACAAATACGGATCTTGAAAAACGATGCCGATATGGGCGCGTAGAGACTGGATTTGGATCTCTTGGGTGGGAATGGCATCTATCAAGATACTGCCTTGCTGTGGGTCATAGAAACGTGGAATTAAACTGATGAGGGTGCTTTTACCCGCACCACTGGGTCCAACTAATGCAACCATCTCATCGGGTTCCGCTTGAAAGTTCATTTCTTGTAAAATCGGTTCCGCTTCGTTATATTCAAAGGAGACGTCGGAGAATTGGACACGTCCCTCAATATGTTCTATCGGTGTTCCTTCTTGCGATTCTTCCTCGTGTTCATCGAAAAACGCGAAAATACGCCGAGCCGCAACCATGATTGACGGGATTCCGAGATGGAGTTTTACAAGTTGTGACACAGGCGCGTGTACATTGCCAAAATAGTGTATGATGACAAGAAGCTCACCGATGGTAATCGCATCGCGCAGGACGTAACCCCCGCCTATGAAAAATATGAGACCCTGGGCTAACCAGAATAGAATGATGGTGAACCCACCGCCTGCCTGCCGAATGAGTCCGTGTCTAATGCCGATTGCGATGAGCCGTTCGATAAACTGGCGTAGGTTCTTTAAATCATAAAATTCCTTTCCTAATCCTTTCAGCTCACGAGAACCAGCAATGCTTTCCTGTAGTTTACTTGACAGGAGTGCGTTCTGTTCTTGGATTTCCTCACCCATTCGACCGAGCGGTTTATCCAAAACGGCGGGGATGATTATGTTTACGGCGACGAGTAATAAGGAGAGAATACACAACTGCCAATTGATGTATGTAATAATACCGAGTGTTACAACGAGCATAATACCGTTTATGATATAGTCACCAGCAAACAAGTTGAATCCTTGCACCGCTGTTGGCGTATCTGATGTGAATGTCGCCATGACTTTGCCGGTTTGGTGCGTGTCGTAAAATTTGAATCCTAATTTGCGGAGATGGTGGTAGGCTTCAAATTGAATGTCTTTCGATCCATTCTCCGAAACCTTCGCGGGAAAGTAAGTCGTTCCAAATCGGAAAAAGTACATACCGGCTGCAGTTAGAGCATAGAATCCGCAGGTAGGTAGCAACAGTTCAGCGTTTTTTGGGATAAAGACGTCGTCAATCAGAATCTTCCGAAGCCAGGGCCATATAAGGCTACAGCCTGAGTTACCCAGGGCACAGAAGATAAAGAGGACTTGGAAGTGCCAATACGGTTTGAGATACGATAACAGTCGCAGAATGTCTTTCATGTTACGTCCCCTTTTGCATCCCTGTGAACTGTTTCTGGAATAGGTCGTGATATACACCACGCCGTTGAATCAACTCGGTATGCGTGCCAGATTCAACGAGTTCTCCATCGCTGAGTACAAGAATCTTGTCAGCGTTCAAGATGGTTGAGAGTCGATGTGCGATGACGAAACTGGTGCGTCCTGCCATGAGATGTGTAAGTGCTTCTTGGACGAGTGCCTCGGATTCTGCGTCCAGAGACGAAGTGGCTTCATCGAGAATAAGGATTTTCGGGTCTTTGATAAGCACACGCGCAATGGCAATGCGTTGCTGTTCGCCTCCTGATAACTGAACCCCACGCTCACCAACTTTACTCTCGTATTGTTCAGGAAATTTCATGATGAAGTCGTGCGCGTTTGCTAACTTCGCTGCGGCGACGATCTCTTCGTGTGTTACTGTTTCTGGATCTTCTGCCCCCAGACGGATGTTGTAGGAGATACTCTCAGCGAATAGATATGGCTCTTGAAAAACGATGCCGATGTGTGATCGCAACGATTGGATTTGGATTGTATTGATCGGCGTGGTGTCGATGCGGATAGTGCCGTGTTGGGGGGCATAGAAACGCGGTATGAGGCTCACCAAGGTGCTTTTGCCAGCACCGCTGGGTCCGACAATCGCAATTGTTTCGCCGGGTTCTGCTTGAAAACGAATCTGTTTCAAAATCGGTTGATCTTCGCTATACGCAAAAGAGACATCAGAGAATTGAACGCTACCCTCAATGTGCATGATGGGTGTGCCATCTTGCGGTTCTTCCTCGTGTTCATCAAAGAACGCAAAGATCCGACGAGCCGCCGCCATGACGGATGGAATGCTGAGATGAAGACTTACGAGAAAGTGCACTGGACGCTGCAGCGCATTGAACCACATGACAACTGCAAAGAGTTCTCCTATGGTCATGGCATCTTGTAGGACGTACCCACCTCCCACCAGAAGCACCAGCGCATCGCTGAGCCACCAGATGACTAAGATATCTCCTACCTTTTGGAGCTTTACCTGTTTGATACGGATTGTCACAAGTTGTTTCAGAAAGTGATGGATATTTTTTAAATCGTAGAGTTCTTTTCCCAACCCCTTGAGTTCGCGAGAACCGGCGATACTTTCCTGCAGGTTGCTTGACAGCACAGCGTTCTGTTCTTGAACTTCTTCCCCGATTCGATTGAGGGACTTGTTTAAAAGAGCTGGTATCGAGACAGTCACGCCGACGAGGAGCAGTGAGAGAAGGCATAACTGCCAACTAACGTTCAGGACGACAGGGATGGTAACAATGAGCAGCTGGCAAATATCTGAAACCCCTCAATCGCCTTGGGTGTATCTGATGTGAAGAGTGCCATGACTTTTCCGGTCTGCTGCGTGTCGTAAAATTTGAAGCCTAATCTACGGAGGTGATGGTAGGCGGCGAGTTGGATGTCTTTCGCGGCATTTTGTGAGACCTTTATAGGGAAGTAAGCGAACCCAAGTGTAAAGAGGTACATGCCGAAGGCTACCAGCATCCAGAGTCCGCAAGTAGACAGCAATTTGTCGGCATCTTTTGCGAGAAAGACGTCATCAATCAGAATCTCCGCCAAAGTAGCCGAGTTGGCAAAGAATGTAAAGCCCTTGGAAATGCCAATACGGTCTTATGTATGACAGGAGCCGCAGAACATCTTTCACTTTATCTTCCCTTGCGAATTGGGATTTGATTCTATTCTAACCCAAGTTGCTACCTAATAGGTTTTGGGTGTTTAGACACAGATTTTTTAGGAAAAGAATCTCTTTACACCCCGTAGGGGTGGTATTGCTTCGCAGTGAGAATAGAAAATCGGACATTCAAGGAACTGCACCCCGTAGGGGTGCTATGTGAATGAGAAACTGGCAACTTGGGTTATTCTACAATATTTTCGATATTTAAAGGCTGAGTCATTTTCTTATTATCTGCTTCTAATTTCTCACGACTTGCGACGACACAAATTGAGGCTTTATCCTTATTTTCCTCAAAAATTTGGAGCAAGGCACGTTTTACCGTCTGGGGGGTTGCGCGTCGGAGTTGGGCATATCTATCTTCGATCATTTCCCGTGTCTGTCCAGTGAGATAATGTGTAAGCGCATCGGTCGAGGCTTGACTGGGGCGGACTGTTTTTTGGTAATCCGATGCCGTCGCGATAATCGCTTTGTCAAGGTCAGTCTGTGTCCACTTCGATTGTATGATATAATCAGCAGTCTGATCAAAAACATTGAGTGACCGAGCGACGTGCGGATCAAAGTATGAGCCTTGGTAGAGCATAGCATCAAATGGGTTATATTCGAAAACACCACCGTAGGCATTGCCCTTGAGCCGGATTTCGTTCATAATGTAATCATGGCTCAAGATATGCGAGCCGATAGTTAAGAGCACTGAATCCTGATGTGAATAGTGTGGTGCCGGTATTATGTGCGCGCAGTTCGCAACTTGAATCGGAGCCACCAATCCTTCGCGTGGATATATGTCGAATGCCTCAAATCCTATTGGCGTCGGGTTTATCGGCTCATCACGCATGTTGTCAATCCATTCGGCAAACTTCCCGCTGAGCATCTCAAAAGCCGCATCAGAACCGGTGAAACTGGCAGTCACGCGACCGCGCACTAACAGGAAATCTCGAATTTGTTCAATAGCGTCTCTGAGTTCCTCATGAGATTCATCAAAATGGTTAAGCAACATCTCGCTCACGCGAAACTGTGTTGTCCCGAAGACGACCTCTGAGAGATATGCCTGTGGCGAAAATCCGCGGGCAGCGTGATGGTTCGCGATATCTAAACAACGATAACCGTGGGCATAGGTCCGATACTCTGTTACCGCTTGGTTAAGGACATCGCGAAGCCGTTCGGTATCCCGCGGATTCACAGCAAAGAGCAGATCGCGCAGAACATCCAAAGCGGATCCCATTTTGTCATCAAGTGCTTTCAGTCGGAACTGCATATTCCAGACAGGCTTATCAGGGTCAAGTGCGTGTGTGCTAAAACTTGGGAAGCAGTCCAGTCCACCAGTAACCGATGCCGTGTGTTGTGCTACTTGTTCGTAATTTAGATCGCCTGCACCGAGTTTGCCAATGGCATCGCTGTATCTCGGTAGATACTGCCAAAGATGTTCCGGTAACCCGTGCAAGTCAAAATTTAGTGCGAGGTAATTCACGCCGTTGGAAAAGACATCGTTTCGGAGCAACGGACGTCCGTTAACTGTCTCAACGGTTGTGGGAATATGCAACGGTTTCTCGGGAAGATCTGAGACATGCAGTTGCGGCAGCTTCGCCAGATCCTCGGGCGAGTTGGGTTGTCCGTTGAGACGTTCAAGTTCAGCGGCATCCGCAGCGATCTGTCTCATTTGCTCATCAGTGAGTTGTGAGCGGATGGCTGTTAGCCGCGTTTCCTCACTCGCATGAAGATAAGCCAGCATACCCGCGTCAGGGGTGAGGACAGTTGTCAATTGATGTGGGTTGTCAAGGAGTCGTTCACGAATAAGTTCATTGAAGATGCGCGGATTTTGCTCCCAACGTTGACGAATAGCAGATAAGACCGCTCCCATCTGTAAAAAGAGGGTCGGCTCCTTTTCATATATCCACGTATTTACGACACGTTCCATCAGCTGAAATGAGAATCTTGGCGTAATTTCCTGATAGTCATAGGTGATTTGTTGAAACGCAGCTTCCACCTTCTCTTTGTCAATTTCTATGTCCGCAATTTGAGCCAATGTATTAACAATCAATTCCGTGAAAGCCTCAATACGGTCTGCTTCACTTCCTGTCAAACCTACGTGAAAGGTGGTGTGTGGACCCATAGTGTTGACGCCGGGAGACATATAAAACCCGTCATCATATATGTCCGCACCGAGTTTTGAATCAATAATTGCTTTTCGAAGGGGGGCTCCCTCGTTGCCGAGCAGAATGAGTCCTAAGATGCGGCATAAGACGACCTCTTCGGGATCCGTTGCATCTCCCATGCGCCAACTGAGCATCAGGTATGTCTTTTCAGTGAGTGGATCCGCTGGATCAATTGGATAGACATCCCTCACAATCCGCGGTGCTTCCCATGTCGGCGGGTGTGTTATTTCCGGGCGGAGTAGTGGAAGAAGCCCGTTAGTCTCAGTCCTTGGGGTCCCTGTCAATTTATCGTCGAGGAATACAAGATAATCGTTTGTCGGAATATTGCCGTAGAAGAAGAAGTAACAGTTCTTCGGATGATAATAGGTTTGGTAGTAAGTTATGAGTTGTTCGTAGGTCAGATCGGGCATAACCAGTGGATTTCCACCACCATTGTGGGCATAGCAGGTATCAGGCAAAAGCCCCTTAGTTATAGCCATAAATAGGTACTCTTTTGGGTCGGACAAACCGCTTTTCACTTCATTGTAGACAATCCCATTTATTTTTAGTCCTTCCGTAGGCCGCGCCGGATCTACAGGTTCAAGATGGTGACCTTCGCGTTTGAAAGTTTCCCTTGTGAGTAGCGGATGAAACACAGAATCAAAGTGAACTTCTGCAAGATTGAACAGATCTTTCTTGACATTGCTTGAGCCATAATAAAAGGCATGATCAAAATAGTTCATGGCGTTCGCGTCGGCATAGGTCGCCAGACTCATCTTCATGATCTCAAAGAAAACCTCTTTTACTGGATAGTTGCGAGACCCCGCCGTTACAGCGTGTTCGAGGATATGTGTTAATCCTGTATCATCGAATGTTGGAGTTGTCGGACTGATTGAGAACCAGTTTTTGGTGTCATCTGTATGGAGGTGTAGGAGTCGGGCACCACTTTGCTGATGTGTGAGTTCTATTGCCACCCCTCTCAATTCGTCAATCGGTGTGACAGCTTTCACCTCAAAGCCGTGAAGATGTTGCCCTGGATAAAGATTAACGGATGGACGTTGAGTCTCCGTTCTGACCTGTCGGAGTAGGTTGTGTTTGCTGCTTTGTTTCAAATTCATTGTGAATCTCCAAACTCTCTATGTTCTGGAACACGAATGAAACTTCGGTCTGAAAAGGAGAACAACCTCCCACAGACCGAAGTTGACCGGAAAAGGGTATATCTCAAGCAAGTATATTTCTTGACTGAGAAAACCCTATTCTCGGTCCCTCTATGCGCGTATTATTACTACAAACGAGTGCGGAAAACGTTGCACATTTCCGTTTTCTTTATTAATTACGCGGTTTGGAGACGAGAAGGTTGCATTATTTCTGATCCCTTACCGCAGAGGGGTACTATTGCCTCGCAGTGAGAGTAAATAGGTGGCAACTTGCGTTATACTATAGCAAATCGCAAAAATGGAAGAATGTTTTTATTCCTGCCAAATGTCGATTTCGCGATAGAAACGGATGGCACCCGGATGAAAGGATGTCCCTGTATTTTTGACGACGTTTTTCGGGTTGATGGCTTTGCCAGCACCGTGCCGTTTCACGACTTCCGCTCGGTGTGTATACAAAGTCTTCGTGAATTCGTAGACGATGTTTTCATCTGTATTCTCAGCGGTAATCAGGTGCATCGCGCCCACGTTCATGCTCGCGAACGGCTCCGTCTGTCCTTTGTAGGTATCGGCAGGGATCGTTACGGCATTAAAGAAAGGATAGTCTGCAAAGAGCGACTGTTTCGCCGCTTCGTCAAACGGGATGAAGAAGATGTTTTGAGACGTGCTGGCTTGTGTCGCGGCCGGTGTTGGGATCGCACCACCGACGAATGCAGCGGCGGCAGAACCGTCCGCTAACAAATCTACCGCTCCGATGTAAGTGCTATTGATGGGTGTGAAATCGTCGTACGTGATGCCGTGTGCCGCCAGTATCGGTTTAAGGAAATACTCGAAGCCTGCACCTGCGGGTCCAACAACGATCCGTTTACCGGCGAAGTCTCGGATACTACGGACATCGGAGGACTGCGGTGTAAGGAACAGCCCAACGTTCGGAGCAAGCGTCATGACGGTTTGGATAGTGTGTTCAGTTGCCCACGCGCCTTCGCCCCGCACAGCAAAATAGGAAATTGCGGCGTTGGCGAGCGCGAATTCCAGTTCACCCTTCACGATCCGTCGAATGTTTTCCTGTGTGCCTTTAGTAGCTTCGGCGGTCACTTCCCAATTCGCTTCTGAGACGTTACCATCAACGACCTCAGCAATTGCGGAACCAACGACGAAGAACGCACCACCAGCAGGAGCAGTGCCGATGCTGATATAGCGGCGTTTTGTAGAATTATCGTTCACTAACTCGGCAGGGGTGTCGCCCTTTTCGTTTTGGGCAGTGTTTTGTTTTGAGGTATTGTCGCACCCGATGGCGAGTATAACGCAGAAAATCGATAGATAGGACAGGATTGATTTCATGAGGGACTCCTATGGATTATGGTTATTTCAGGCTAACAAAATCTTCTTATTCCCTATTAATTGAGTGGTACTTCAGGTGGAAGTGGACACATCTCTGCCATCGCGGGGAAGATATGCGTTACGTCTTTTCTAAACACATCTCCACTCAAGATGTCAACAATGCCTCCCTGATGCTCCGGATATTCTGATAGGAACCGTGCAAAACTAAATTCCTTAGTGTAGAAAGCGTAGACGAGTTTCCGAAATGCCTCCATCCCCTTTACAAACGCAGGTCCGAAACTTCCGAGTTGTGCTTCGGAGAAGTCATTCTTATCGAACGCTTCGATGATGACATCCGCTGCCATCTCTCCAGATTTGAGTGCCAGAAACAGTCCAGTTGAATAGACGGGATCCAAGAATCCGAATGCATCACCTACGAGCACCCAGTTGTTGCCTGCGATACGGCTGGCGCGATAGGAGAAGTCTTTTGTGGTCTGGATGGGGAGGAGTTGCTTCGCGCCTTCGAGCCGTTGTTGCAATGGTGCACACTTCGCGAGTTCTTCGGTGAAGATTTTTTGGGCATTGAGTTTACCATCGGCATCTCTTCGATTCTGGAGGAGATAGTCTAATTCACCGACAACCCCGATACTCGTGCGGTTATAAGGGAGCGGGATCGACCAGAACCAAGAATCTTTCTCTTCGGTGTGGAGAATGAGCGTTGCCCCTTCGTCGATACCTTCGTCTCTGTGTCCACCTTCGTAGTGCGTGAAGAGCGATGCCATTTTGAGGTTCGGTTCTATCGTATTTAGGTTCAGTTGCCTGCCGATGAGTGACCGCTGCCCAGTAGAATCCACGATAACAGTGGCGTTAAGGGTTTCACGGGTGCCGTCTGTGTGTTGTGTGACGACACCAGTTGCTGTGTCCCCTTCAAAGAGGACCTCTCGGACACCTGTTCCTTTGCGGATTTCTACCCCTTTTTCTTCTGCATTGTCCAAAAGCATCTCGTCGAACTCACTCCTTAGGACCTGCCATGTGACGGCACTTTCATGCGGATTGGTTTGAAAGAAGTAGAACGGCGTGGAGGCTTTACCGGAGCGTGAGTAGAACTGCACACTGTATTTCTGCGGGAAATGACTTGCCCGCAGTTTCTCAAGCATACCGAGCCGTTTGAAAGTCCAGTACGTCGCGGGAATCAGTGATTCTCCGATTTTGAATGTCGGTTCAGATTCCCGTTCAAGGAGCAGGACGCGGTGTCCTTGTTCCGCGACAAGCGTTGCCACAGTACTCCCGGCGGGTCCGCCCCCGATAACGATAGTGTCGTAGGTGTGGTGTGTGTTCATTCGTTGATTTATCTATGGGCGTCCATATACGTTCGGAGCACTATATTTATCCGCGTGTGATAATCTTGTCCCCGTCCTTTGAACCATTCCAAGATTTCATGTTCAATCTGAAGATAATTTTCAGGAACAATTGACTGGGCATTTTCCCAGAAGTCGTCATCGAGTTCGGGGATCTCTGGTGTATCAATCGCGTCCTCACGGAGGCTCTCAATTTCAGAAGCCGTGTTTTTGAAAGTCTCATCTTTGGATTTGTTCGTGAAAGTAAATATCACTTTAATCTGCTGCTTCTTCGTCCTTCGACTTTTCTATTTTTCGTTTCTCATTCGGTGGATCCACAAATTTGTATTTGCCAGACTTCCGGTATTCTTTTTCTAATGCCTGGTAGTGAGCAATCAGTTTGCCGACATCATGATCAAATCGCGCGGAGATTTCTCGGCGAATTCTGCGAATTTCGTCGATTTCATAGTTTGTCATTTTAGTCGTCAACTCCTAAGTAATTGAGTGGCGTTGCCAACTCCGGTGTTGGTAAACCAAGTTCTTGATTAATCTGCCGGATAAGATAAACTTTGTTAAGGTTCGCAATATGATTGCAATTCCACGTTAAAAGAGCATCTACATTATGAAACGAGGCGATTGCCAAGTGAAGTGCATCCCCAAAAGGATCTTGAGGCATTATCAACCTGTCAATATAGATTTGTGTAATGCGGTGAATTTTTGGGGAAATTGACAACATCTCAAGGTTTTCCACTAAATCGATCCGATCCTGTGTTTTTTCACTTGTTCCGTCACTGAGTTCCTCAATTACAGCTAAACTTGAAAAGAGAAGGAATTTATCCGCATATTGGTCCCACCATTTCCGAGTCCAGTTCTGCTTAGCAATCGATTCAGTATCCTTGCGCAATGTGTAATAAAAACTCGGAATTGACGTTTCAATGTAGACGCGATGTTGTTGTTCGTTATGTAACAATTATAGTCTCCAAGAATTTAAATGTCAAGGTAACCAATTTGACATCAAGTGACAACAGTTTATCCTATTTTTCTTTACGATGACCGCTCATCAGTGAATCTGTTTGATTTAAGCTCGGATCTCGGTAGTGTTTCGAGGGGGACTGCTTTCACGACGGCACGCAAACCTAACTCGTCTCGAATCGCAGCGGCGACGGCGGTAGCAGTTTCAGCAGGATTTGGATGTATAGATTCAATCTGGATTTCCAATTCGTCGAGCGTACCTGTTCCATAGACACGTGCCGAGAACTCGCGGACATCTGGAAACTTGAGGATGATGTTTTCGAGTGTAGCAGGATACACGTTCAGACCGCGGATAATCAGGGCATTGTCTATCCGTCCGATAACGCCTCCTTCAAGGACACGGCTCTCCTTACCGCATTCGCACAGTGCTGATTTAAGCTTGACGAAGTCTCCCGTCCGATAACGGATAACCGGCATACCGACGCGCCCTAAATTCGTAATGACTTCCAGTTTCTGGATCAAGTACTTCACAGATGAACTCCTCTTCGTTGAGGTGGACACCTGCCTGTGGCTCGCACATAACACCCCAGGCACCGACTTCTGTTGCACCCGCATGATCGTAGGCACGCGCCCCCCAACGGCTTTCAATCCGTTGCTTCGTAGCGGGTAGACTCGCTCCCGGTTCACCGGCATGGATGGTCACCCGAATGGAAGTTTCTTCAGATAGATTGATGCCGTCTTGTTCAGCGACTTCAGCAAGCCGCAACGCGTATGTCGGTGTAGCGATGAGCACCGTCACGTCGTTGCTAAGAATCGCGCGTAGCCGTTGGTCAGAGGTCATGCCTCCATTGGGGATGAGGAGCGCACCTAACTGCTGCGCACCGTGATACGCACTCCAGAAACCGATGAAGGGACCGAACGAAAAGGCGATCATGAGTCGGTCGGCTGCGGTGACGCCAGCGGCACGATAGATTTCTCCCCAGCATTTGCCCCACCAATCCCACGATTCCGCTGTATCTAACCATCGCAATGGTGAACCCGTTGTGCCTGAGGTGCGGTGAAGACAAGTATACCGCTCCAACGGAAAGGTGAGATTCGTCCCGTAAGGCGGATGCGATACTTGGTCGGTGCTGAGTTCTTCCTTTGTGGTAAATGGGAGTTGACGGTAGTCCTCCAACGTTTGCAAGTCGTTTGGGTGCGTGACCCCGGCTTCGGTGAGTTTGTGTCTATAGAAGGCGTTAGTTTCCAACACCGGAACAAGCATCTCACGGAGGCGGTGTAATTGTGTTCTTGTATCCATGTTTCTTGAGTTTAACGGGTAGATATGGGGGACTGAACTGCGAAATGGAATGCTGCGCGTATACCTTCCTCAGTCAAACGGGGGTAGGCTTCAAGTAATTGCTCAATTGTCTCACCCGCTGCGATTTTTTCTAAGATTAATTCGACAGGAATGCGAGTACCTGCAATAACGGGTTTGCCCATCATGATTGACGGATTAGATTCGATCAGTTTTGTATCCATGTCTTCATCCCTTTCATACGTAGGTTGGGTTGAACGTCTCTGAGACATCAAATGTCCCGAACCAAATACCCGGCACATCTCAATCCCTTCATCTCTGTCAAAGACAAAGTGAAACCCAACAACTACTGTGTGCTGACTGCTGACTGCTATGCCTCTGACTGCTGACCGCTAGCTGCCTCTGCTGATTTAGGTATATCGCGTGTTCTGGTATTCAGGGGCATAGAACGCCGGAAGCAGGCTATCGACTTGGAGCAATCCGCGTTGCGTCAGTTGGATTTCATCTGATGCGGCGTTGACACGCAACATGCCATCGTTTTGCAGTTTCTCGAAGGGTTCAGCAAAAGTATCGAGGATGTCTGTGTCAAACTTCGCTTTGAAATAGGAGGGTCTGATCTGTCCGAGTTTGAGTTGCAGGATCATCTCCCGCGTCAATCGTTCCGTTTCTGTCGGTTTCAGTGCTCGGTAGACTGGAATCCTATCTTCCGCAAGGTGACTGAGGTAGTCTCCCCATGAAGGTGCGTTCTGGAAATGAATTCCGCTGAGGTGTGAGAAGGAGGCAACACCTGTGCCTACCATATCGCTTCCCTGCCACACAGCATCGCGATAGACAAACTGGCAATGCTTATCTTTCTTGAGCACTGTATACGCGCTGGATTGTGTGTAACCGGCTTGCTCAAACTGTTCAAAGGCGTATTGGTGCCATTCGCGTTTCAGTTTCCAATCTGCGACCGGCAGGGAATCGCCACCGAGAATATCTTTAGAATAGACAGTGTTAAATGGCAATTCCAACTGATAGACGGTGACGCTATCCGGATCAAGTTCAATGGTCTTTTGGACGGTTTCTCGCCAACTCTCCCACGTTTCACCGATCATGCCTGAGATAAGATCAATGTTGACCTGATCGAACGCCAAAGTCTTTATCCACGGGACGATACGATACACCTCTTTGGAAAGATGTGCCCTACCGTTTTCAGCGAGGATCTCGTCGTTCAGATTCTCAACACCGAGACTCAAACGGGTTACACCGATCCCTTTGATCGCATCTACTTTCTTTTCTGTCAAGGTCCCTGGCTCACATTCAAAAGCGATCTCTTCGGCGGCATCCCACGGCATTACCCGTTTCACCCTGTCAACGAGAGCCGTCAGGTGTTTCACGCTGATATAGGAAGGTGTCCCGCCACCGAAATAGACGAATTTCAGGGGTCTATCCGCGATTGCGGGTTGTGCACTGTAGAGTTCAACCTCTTTCGCGAGTGCGTTCAGATACGTGTCGATTTCCGAGCTGTTTTTATCGGTGTAGACGCGGAAATAGCAGAATTTGCACCGCTTGCGACAAAAAGGGATGTGGAGGTATAACCCGAGTGTAGCATCTGGACGCGGTTGTTCGCTGAGCGCGCGTTGCACCTCTGGCACATCGGACTCGCCCCATACCGAATACGGTGGGTAGTTGGAGACGAAAACGCTTCCTACGGTTGTATCTTTTGAATCTATGCCTGCTGTCGCAGGTTCCGGTTTTGTTTCAGGCATTATGGATGCTCCCTTACCTTACTTAATCCAAATTGCTACTCACAAATTTTGGTGTTTTTGATAGGGGTGTTTTTGCTTGGGCATTTCTACGTATTGCTTGGGTATTTCTGCGTATTTCCCTTTCTGCGGATTTCAGCAAGGTTTTTACGCACTTTCCCTACCCCGTAGGGGTGATATATCTATAGAGAACTCACATTCAAATAAGTTCACAATATTATAACATTAAACCATAAATCGTGCCAATCTATGGTGACCCGAAGCAGTACAGGATCCCGTCCTCTGTTCCAATGTAAATTCTACCGTCGGAGACGCTCGGTGAGGCGACGATAGATGAACCTGTTGCGAATTCCCACACCGGTTCTCCAGTCGTAATATCTAAAGCAATAAACAACCCGTGAGTTGTCCCTAAAAAGGCACGTTTGCCAACAATCACGGCGGAAGACTCAATACGAGATTTAGCGGTATGGGTCCATAGCGGCTCACCCGTCGCCTGTGAAAGCGCATGCACCATCTTATCGCGTCCGCCGATAATAACGCTGTCTTCCGTGAGAGCGGCTGAGGCAAAGAACGGGAATCTACGTTTGGGATGCCGATACCGCCACGCAATCTTCCCAGTGTCTAACGCGATCCCCAATATTTCGGTGCCATACGTGCCGCAATAGACGCGGTTTTGTGAAATCGCAGGACTCGCACCCACATACGCACCGAGATTTACCTGTTGCGTCTGTGCGCCGTCGTCAATATTGATGACACGGAGATAACTGTCGCATCCGGTGACAATCGCGAAATTCTCTGCCTTACCAGAATCGTTTGCGATGTGCGTCCAGACCCCAGGGGTGCCGTGGACATAGCCCTCGGTCTCTAATTTCCAGACCAATTCCCCGTTCTCTCGGTTCAGACAATAGAGGAATCCGTCATACGAGCCGAACAGCACGCGGTCGCCAACGACATTTGCTGATGATATGATTTCACCTTCCGTCGTAAACTGCCATTTCGTTTCTTGGGTGTTAATGTCCACTGCATGGAAAATCCCATCCCCATCACCGAAGTAGACGACACCGTTGTGAATAGAGGGCGAAGCTTTGATCGCTCCCTCTACCTGATACGTCCACTTTTTTTTGCCCGTTTGCGCGTCGATCGCGTAGAGGGTTCCATCTAATGCGCCGACATAGACTATGCCATCAACGACTGCAGCGGTAGATTCAATCATATCTCCCGCTTGGAAAGTCCAAAGCAATTGCGGATTTTCAGGAAGTTCTGAATCGGCGAGACCAGTGAGTTGTGGGTTCCCACGAAAACTTGCCCAGTTGCCAAAAGATGCATGCGAGACGAGGAACAGTAGGAAAATTAGAAAGGTAGCAGGCACACTCCGTTGTGCCGTCGCTTTTGCCTTTTTAAGATATGTACGATTCCGCTCATCTACTTGCATTTCAATAGACGTGTTCATAAAGATTCATAAAGTCGCTAATGTTGAGGGGACGCGGATTGAACTGTGCTGTCCACTGTGTCGCCGCTTCCTTTGCCAATGTCGGTATGTCTGCCGTTCCAATTGTGAATTGGACCGGATAATCCCGAAGTCTGTTCGGTAAATTGCCAATCTGCTTCAGCGTTGTAATTCTGTCCGCTAAATCTCCGTCTGGATGTAGCTCACGGTAGGTGTCTCCTGCGACAGTGCTATTGAATCGGATGACGTGCGGTAACATCAACGCCACAGCGACACCGTGGATGACTTCGTATCTTGCCGTCAAGGGGTTAGCACAGGCGTGTGCGGCACCCAGCATCGAGTTTTCAATCGCAAGTCCCGCGAGGTAAGCACCAAACAGCATTTTGCTTCGGGCTATAGAGTTGTTTGTGGATTCAAGACACACCTCAAAATGTGTGTCTAGCAACTCCCATGCGTGTCGTGCAAACATCTGAGACATCGGGTTGTGTCTCGTTGAGACGAAACTTTCAACGGCGTGTGCAATCGCATCTATACCGGTGATTGCAGCGATCGGTCTCGGCAAGGTTTTGGTGAGTGTTGCATCCAAAATTACAGTCCCGAATCGTGCTTTTGTATCGCCACACGCCATTTTGATGTGTGTATCTGCCTGTGCGATGAGTGCGAAGGATTGCGCCTCGCTTCCAGTGCCGATGGTCGTCGGAATACCGATAGAGGGTAGCATCGGTTGTGTTGCCTTGTTTGTGCCCCAGTAGTCCTCCATCTTTCCGCCGTTTGTGAGCAGGAAGTTTACGCCTTTCGCACAGTCCATTGAGCTACCGCCGCCGAGTCCGATGATGAGATCTATCGGCGCGTTGGTCTTCGCGACCGCAAGTGCAGCATCAACATCTTCTGTTGTCGGGTTGGGGATAGTGTCGGCAAAAACATAAGCGGCGATCCTTTCGCTTTGCAGTGCTGAGACGGCTCTTGCGAGGATGCCTGCCTTTTCGATACCGGCATCTGTCACGAGGAGGACACGGCTCCCACCGCGTTCGCGGGTCAGCTCACCGAGTCTCTCGATCGTGTTATCACCGTAGATGACTTGTTGGTTCAGTTCGCAGTCAAAAGTTTCCATATATGAAATCCGATGTAATAATTCAAGTTGCTACCGAATGAGTTATAGACGTTTGAATAAGTTTTCAAACCCTTTCCTCACCCCCGCAGAATGCCACACGCGCATTCTGACGTTGATTCAGGGGTGCTATGCGTGTAAATAAGTGGCTTGCGTTATAATATAGCACACTTATCGTGCGTACCAGTGGAGGATTGTATTGTATAAGTCCTGTCAATGGTACCCACACGCTAAAGCGTGGGGCTTGTGCTTCCTCGCGACTGCGGTTTTCTCTTAGAGTCCACCGTCTGAGTGTCGCTCCACTTTAGGCAGCCAAGCCTGCCCGTTTGATATTGATAGCAGCGTTGATGTCCCTGTCGTGGTGAGACCCACATTCGGGACATGTCCACTGTCTATCTGAAAGAGAGAGGTCTTTATTAGGGTATCCACAATCAGAGCAAGGTTTTGTTGTCGGAGTCCATTGTCCGATTTTGACGAAGGTTTTACCGTGCTTTGCACACTTCTGCTCAAGTATCTGGAGAAACTGGTAGAAAGCGTGGTCGGAGACCTTGCGTCCCCAGAGGCGTTTCATACCGTCAAGGTTCAAAGTCTCAAAGCAAAGCGTATCAAACGCTGTGCAAAGTTCGTCAGCAAGTTTCCATTGCCAATCTTCTCTTTGTCGGGCAACTTTTCTGTGGTGTCTTGTCAAAGCACCACACGCACGATACCAATTGTTAGAACCTTTGACTTTGCGACTCAGTGCCTTGTTGAGAGATCGCAACGTTCTCAGGCATTGTTTGAAAAACTGCGGAGATGCTATCTTGTCGCCTGCGTCGCTCGTCAAGAATGTTGTGTTTCCGTAATCAAATCCTGCGCTCTGACCCGTCTTGGATTTGGGTTCGGCATCGTCAACAGTCTCACACGAAAAGCATATCCAATAATCACCGCACCTATCGCGTTTGAGTGTGATCGTTTTGATGACACCGCTAATTTCACGGTGTTTATGAAAAGAGAACCCTGTCTCTATAGAGTTGATTTTGATACGATTCCCTTCAAGTTCGTATCCAGCTTGTGTGAACGTCATGGAGTTGTATTTCTGACGCGGTTTTATCTTCGGGAAACCGACTTTACGTGTGGTTTCACCCGCTTTACGCGCTTTTATGTTATCAAAAAAAGCGTCCCGAGATTTGCCGTAACGCAACACAACGTCTTGAACAACTTGACTCGGTAAATCTTTCCAATGCGTTTAGCAACGTGGGCATTGAGGCGAGATATTGATATGTTTTTACCAAGCATGTGGTGATACCTACGATCGAGTTGCATGATATGAACGTGTATCTGCCACATATCATCAATCATATTACCAATCCTAACTGTGTTCGATTGGTTCTGGAGTTTGAACTTGATCGCTTTTCTCATTGACCGCTTTGACCTTCAATTCAGTCTTTTATGGCTTGGAGTGTCTTGTTCATTGTTCGGTAATCACGCTTTTTATTTTCTATTTTGAGTGGCATAATATATTACCTTTCTATTATGAGGAGGAAAGTCAAGGGGAAGGTTGGTTGTCTCGGATATTGGATTTGAGAGGTGTGTGCTCATTCGCGATACTAAATAGACAGGGCACAAAGGTCAGCAGTGTGCCAGCTGACCGTGCGATCATCAATCTTCTCAGCACCCCGGTTCAGGTACCCATCAATTGATTTACCGTCAAGCACTCGGACTTCAAACGTATAAGGTGGGTCTATTTTCAATGGCGCAATCTCAGTGATATTTCGGCAAGCCTCCGCAGCAGTCTCTCGAATCAAGTCTCGCGACCGTTCTGGTGATAGGTGCAATGCGAGCTCTTGTCCGAGCCCCTGTTTGGTCTCAACACCATAAATGTTCGGTATGAGTTCTTTTGCTTCGGCAACCGCTTTATCGTCACCGGAGATGAAAACCGTTGGGACATCGAAAGTGCCTGCGAGTGCGGCACGGCATCCAAATTCTCCGATCTCTTTCCCATTGAGTTTGTAGTATTCAATGGACAAAGAGGAATACGTATGACTCAACGGAGCGTTTGGCGTGCCTGCCATGGCGTGTTGCCCTAAGAAAAAGAGAGCATCATAAGTCTCGTCGAGATAGTAGGGCGGACGGATAGGACCCCGCGCGATGAGTTTCGCCTTCGGATGGAATTCGAGCACATCAATGCCGCCAGTCCCATGTCCATCCCAGACCACGATTTCTGCGTCCGCATCCACATCAAGGATGCCATCAACAGCAGCATTGACCTCCTGCGTCAGTAATCTCATGGCAGTCTGTTTCTGGGGACCTTCTTCACGAGTTTGACTGAAGCGGGATACCATCGCAACCCCTTCTAAGTCGGTTAAGATGTAAATCTTCATGCGCTTATGTCACAGTCCACGTTTCGCCGGCGTTGAGGAGTGCTTCGAGGTTGCCTTCGCCCATATGGTCTTTTGCAGTGCGAATCTGGTTCGTCATCAGGTCTTCGTAGCAAGGTTGACGGACACTGCGGAAGATGCCGATGGGGTCCGGCATATCAAGCGTGTCACTCATCCGGGCAAGGAAATTCGCCAACGTGGTGTTTTCGGCATACTGGTCGTGGACGATGAGATCCTCAGTGGCGTATTCACCATTTGTGGTTTTCACGACTTCGGGCTGGAAACCGTTCAGTCGGATACCCTTATCGTGTTCCGCTCCAAAGACGAGGGGTTCACCGTGTTCCAGAATCACCGTGTTGTCAGCCTTTGTGTCTTTCTCTGTGTATTGAAAGAAGGCACCGTCGTTAAACACGTTGCAGTTTTGGTAGATTTCGATAAACGAAGTGCCCTTGTGCTCAAACGCCGACTTGATGATGGCTCGGAGATGATTTGGATCTCTGTCCAGCGAGCGTGCCACGAATGAAGCACCGGAAGCCAATGCGAGGCTAATCGGATTAAAGGGGGTATCCACTGAACCGAGAGGGGTGGATTTCGTCTGTTTCCCTTGCTCTGATGTGGGGGAGTACTGTCCTTTCGTAAGTCCATAGATACGGTTGTTAAAGAGCAGAACGTTAACATCGAAATTGCGACGCATCAGATGGATAAAATGGTTGCCGCCGATTGAAAGCGCATCGCCATCTCCTGTGATAATCCACACAGAGAGGTCGGGGTTCGCCATTTTTACACCGGAGGCGATCGTTGGAGCTCTGCCGTGGATGGTATGGAAGCCGTAGGTGTTCATATAATATGGAAATCGGCTTGAGCATCCGATGCCAGAGATAAAGACGATGTTTTCTTTCGGGATGCCGAGTTCCGGCATAATACGTTGTGTCTGAGCGAGAATGGAGTAGTCGCCGCAACCCGGACACCATCGGACGTCTTGATCGGATTCAAAGTCCTTTTTAGAGAGGGTGGGGGCTCCAGCCGGAATGCGTGAGTTTCTTTTGCGTCTCATGATTTGTTTACCGCCTTTTGGCGTTAGGGCTAAACGTGCCCTGTGTCTTTAAGTATTTCGTCAATTTTCGATGCCAACTCAAAAACGTGGAAGGGTTGCCCTTGCACCTTGTTAAACCCGACTGCATCAATGAGATAGGTGCTGCGAATGAGTTGGCGGAGTTGACCACTGTTCTGTTCTGGGATTAAAATCTTTTTGAATCTCTGTAGAATGTCGCCTAAATCTTTCGGGAAGGGGTTGAGATGTCGGAGATGGACGTGTCCTATTGGACGTCCGTCAGTGATACAGTTTTCTGCTGTGGTTCGGATGGCACCGTAGGTGCCGCCCCATCCAAGGAGTAGGATGTCCCCTTCTTGCGCACCGAACACTTCTGTCGGCGGGAACTCATCGGCGATGCGTGCAACCTTTTCTGCACGGATTTCCACCATCCTTTGGTGGTTTTCGGCATCGTAACTGACGTGTCCCGTCACATCTGATTTCTCCAAGCCTCCAATGCGGTGTTCTAAGCCCGCAGTGCCGGGTTTCGCCCACGGACGTGCCAAGGTCTCTGGATCACGTAAATAAGGTTCAAATCCGTTGCGGGTATCTGCGCTCACTGCGAAATCGGGTCTAATTTCCGGTAGTTCGGAAAGTTGCGGAATCTTCCACGGTTCAGCCCCCATCGCAATGTAGAGGTCGGAGAGGAAGATCACCGGTGTCCTATATTTTACGGCGACGCGGCACGCTTCGTAGACGGCTTCAAAGCAGTCGAATGGACGGGACGGCGCAATGATAGGCAACGGCGATTCACCGTTCCTGCCGTAGAACATCTGCAAGAGATCCGACTGTTCCGTCTTTGTCGGCATTCCTGTTGAGGGACCCGCTCGCTGGATGTTACAGACCACGAGTGGGAGTTCGGCAATCATCGCGAGGTTAATCGCTTCCGATTTGAGCGCAAGACCGGGTCCACTGCTACCGGTCACGCCGAGTGAACCGCTAAATGCCGCACCGATTGCGACACCGACGGCGGCAATCTCATCCTCCATCTGCATCGTGACGACACCGAAATTCCGGTATTGTGCAAGTCCGTGGAGAATATCACTCGCCGGTGTTATCGGGTAGCTGCCGTAAACAAGCGGCAGACCAGATTGATACGAGGCTGCGACAAGTCCAAGCACCGTTGCCATGTTACCTTCGATATTTCGGTAGGTGCCGGGTTCAAAGTCGGCAGGCTTCACATCGTATGAGACGGCAAACTGCTCGGTCGCTTCGCAATAGGTATTCCCAGCACGGAGCGCGAGAATGTTGGATTCTATATACTGTGGTTTTTTCGCAAACTTCGCCTTGATCCACTTCATCGTGTATTCCATCGGACGATTGTAGAGCCAGAGGATCATACCGAGGGCGAAAAAGTTCTTACATCTGTCGATTTCTGGGACGCTTAATTGTGTCGCTTCGAGTGCTGTTCGAGTGAGTTGTGTTAATTCGACACGGAAAACCTGGTATTTCGTGAGTTTGTCGTCTTCGAGCGGATCTTCTTCATATCCTGCAAGTCGTAGGTTGCGGCGCGCGAAATTGTCGGTATTTACAAGCAGGATCCCGTTGGGTTTGAGTTTGTTGAGGTGTACCTTTAAAGCGGCGGGATTCATCGCGACGAGGACATCGCAGAGATCTCCGGGAGTGTGAATTTGTTCGCTTGAGAAGTGGAGTTGGAACCCGGACACGCCAGCTAACGACCCAGCGGGTGCACGGATTTCAGCGGGGTAATCGGGTAGCGTGGCGACATCGTTCCCAATGAGGGCGGTGGTTTCAGTCATTTGTGTGCCAATCGTCTGCGATCCATCGCCGGAGTCGCCAGCAAATAGGATTGTCGCTTCCTCGATTTGCTCTACTGGCTTGCGCATCACAATCGTCCTTTTTTATGATAGGTGCGCGTTTGGTAAAGGGCACCTACCGGAAATTAGAAGATAGGTGTACCCTTGGCAAGCGCACCTAAGAAAGTTTTGAGGCATTTAGGCACCTTCCCGAGCTTTCAGGGCATCTCGAACGGGTTTCGGCGGTAGCGTTAAGACTTCTTGGAGAAATTCCTCAACGAGATAGGACATCACGTCACGAATGGATACCATACCAATCGGACGATTTTCCGTGTCAACAATAGGAACGTGTCGGTAACCGCCCCGCGCCATGTAAAGAATAGCAGTGGTCAGTGTATCTTCCGATTGTGCTGTCTGTGGATCTGCTATCATGAACTCTCTAACGTTAATGTTATCCAAGTCTCCGACCTGTTTATTGAGAATTTGGTTGAGTACATCTCGTTCACTAAAAATCCCGCGGAGATAACCGTTCTCAACAACCGGGGCCGCACCGATGTTATTTGCTAAAAGCAGATCTATAGCCTCGTTCGTGCTGGAATCGATGTCAATCTGAAGGATGGGACGCATCAAATCTTTTAGCAAAACTTGAATCTCTTGCGCTTTCCATGCTCTTAACGCATCATCTTCGTCCATCTGCTCTAATTCTTCATCAATTGCCAAGTCATATAGCATGGTTACGCCTCCTACTACTGGTTTTCTATAAATATGGCGATATGTTCTAAGATATCGCGGGTTGAAATTATTCCGATGGGGTATGCCTCTCCTTGGTCGTCCCAAACACAGAGGGGCAGGTGCCGGAAGTGACCAAGATGCATCAGGTTTAGTGCGAAGGCAATTGGGTCACTGGCGCGTAGGGCTTCTGGATCCGCTGTCATCACCTGTTCGACCTTAAACTCCGCTGGGGCTGCGCGCTGTCCACTTAGATGCTGGAGTAGATCCCGTTCGGTGATGATTCCAACTAATTGTTCATCCTCATCAACGACGAGAACACACCCTGTTCCTCTCTCTTGCATCAGGTCAATGACGACAGAAACGGGGGATCCGACTTGCACGGTGGTGGGTTGCTTGTAGTCCAGGGTGCTGATCGGCAAAGACAGCGTTCTTGTGTCCATCGTATCTATTCCTTTACTATAACGTCAGAAAACAGATTTGGGTTTCTTATTCTTCTCCTTAAAAAAGGATACCACATTTTTCACCGATTTGCAAGAAAATCTTCGGCAAAGAATTTCGACTGCATTTTATCCGCGCGGGATGTTTGGAAGTAGACAATCGGCTATCAGTGATAACATTCAAGAGTCGGAATTCAGAGATCACTCTACGAATGTTTATACTGCCAATGTGATAGCGCGAGAGGAACGTGAACCCCATCCGGGAATAACAATCGTCCATCTCCCCGCCGGTCCACCTGCTACCATCAGCAGCAGATCCTCTGCCGAGTATTGCTGTGTGGTGTCGGCGATGTATTGTCGGATGTCGCCTTTGTTAAACCCGTCCTCTGAGATCGTCTTTGCGTGTTCAACGCCAATGACGAGTATGGTTTCACCGACACTGTTGCCGGGGGCAGCGATGTTCTGTGAGATTGTGTTGAGGATCCCTTCCGCGGTATTGTTGCCGTGGTCGTTGACGGTTTGCGGACCGGCACCCGCGAAGATGGTGACAGTGCTATCGCCCGTATTGAACCCACGCTCGACATGCAACGGATCCCAAGGGCTTTCTTCCTCTTTTTCGGCGATGCAACAGGTATATTTTCCAGCGTGTCCGAATGCTGACCGATCCAGTTCACCGGGCAATCCGCCACCAATATTGGTGCAGATGAGCCGTAACGTGCGACCGATCGTTGCGTTCGCTCGCCATCCTTGTCCAAAAAGGTTGAATCCGTCGTTGATTTCTAACTGCTTTCGGATGGGTCCGTTCACAACGAGCACCGGTGAGACATGGGATGTTGTAACTTGAACGCCGTGGAGGTTGAACTGCTCAGACGTCATCGCCTCCACTGCGGTGAGAATCAGCGGTAAATATTCCGGTTTGCATCCAGCCATAACGGCATTAATCGCAACCTTTTCGACGGTAGCTCTTCCCCATTTTGGAGGGACTGCTGCGATGAGTTCATCTGGATCACGGTCTGTTCCGCTGAGCATACGTTTGACGCGTTCAGGGGTCGGTGGAACGACGGGAAGCCCATCCGTCCATCCGTTCTGATAGCAGACCTCGATGAGGTCCTCGGTTTCGTCAATTTCTAACGCTGTGGACTGCCATTCTTGTGCCATGTGTGTTTCCTTTCTGAACATTGCTTTTGAATATGTGCGTTGGGATATGCTATCATATTATCATAGATTTAATAGGTTGGCAAGGGCTCTTTGTCCTTGTAGGAGGGAACTCCGATTCCCGACGCTTTTAAAATACATTTCTAAAATACATCAGGAGAAAAAATGAAATCTATGACCCTTCAGGAAATTATTGCGGCGCGACCCGTCGTATCACAATATTTAAAGCCTACACCTTTGGTTCACTATCCAGAGTTGTCCGAGAGACTCGGATTTCAGGCATACATCAAGCACGAAAATCATCATCCAACGGGGAGTTTTAAAGTACGCGGCGGCATCAATTTTATGCACCACCTACCGCAAGCGCAACGTGAAAAGGGTGTGCTTACAGCGACGCGCGGGAATCATGGACAGTCGATCGCCTATGCGGCGGCGCAGTATGGTGTCAAGGCGACTGTTGTTGTGCCACACGGGAATAACCCTGAGAAAAACAGCGCGATGCAAGCGTTTGGTGCCGAACTCATTGAACACGGTGCTGATTTTGACGAGGCACTTGCGCTCTGTGAAACGCTGCAAGCCGAACGCGGGCTTTACTACGTTCATCCGTGCATGGAGCCTGCACTGTTCCACGGTGTCGGCACCTATTCACTTGAGATTTTCGAGAGTCTCCCAGACGTGGACGCAATCATTGTCCCTATCGGCGGTGGGAGCGGTTGCTGTGGGGCTATCACAGTTTCCAAGGCGATCAATCCGAATGTCAAGATCATCGGTGTGCAAGCGGAAAATGCACCAGCTATCTACCGTTCATGGAAGACAGGAACGCGTGTAGAAACCGATTCTTGCGATACCATCGCAGATGGAATCGCGACCCGCTCGCCGTTTCCGTTGCCGTTGTCCATTATCAAAAAAGGCATTCACGACATTGTCCTGCTTAGCGAGGTGGAACTTGAAGAAGGTATCCGTTTGGCGTTGCGGTGGACGCATAACTTAGCGGAAGGCGCAGGCGCGTCTCCGATAGCAGCAGCGCATAAACTCACAGATACGCTGGCAGGGAAACGCGTCGTAATGGTGATGAGCGGTGCGAATCTGGACACGGAAACCCTCAAGAGAGTCCTCTCCTACCAGTTGTGAATTACGTAGACGGGAGCAGATCCGTCAGTCAATTGGATGGTTGCCGATTCCGCGCCTTCTACGAACTCGTTGCGAAGAGCGTTTGTTAAATCGGGGTGGATGTGTAGCGATCCCAAGTCCCAACGTAGATTTTCGCTTTTTTCGACGATGACGTTGGGAGATTCCGCAATGAGAGAAACGCGTTGCAGTCCGTTGTTTTTTCGGGTTAAATGCACTGCTGATAGCACATAGTGGATTGTTTGTCTCGGATCCCGTATCTCGGTTATGTAAGGTTCACCCGCAGACACACGATAATGCCCAAAACGCATCAGGTTGAGATTCCCAAGGAACTGATCTGTTTCATATTCTGTTGGACGCGGTAAACCGCCATAGATGATGATATGTCGGCAGTTGAACTGTTCTAAGGCGTAGTCTACGGCGAGTTGTCCATCGGTGTAATCTTTGTCCGTTTTTCCTACCCATTCCTGAACGATCTGCTTTGCCTGTGTGAGCGGTTTGGAACCCCGATGTGGGATCGAATCCATATCACCTATAAGGACATCAGGGATAAGCGATCTATCCGTATCCCGATTGAGTTCATCAAATATACGGATGCCTCCATCAGCACAGATTAGCGGGAACCCGTTTTCTACCGCGACTTCGATCTCTTGACGGTAAAAGTCGTGGTACCGTGTGTCGTAGTAGCCGTTGAGGAAAATAAGTGCTGCTTTCATCTTTTAATTTTACCTTGCGGTTCGGTCAAGTGGTTTCAGACTTTGCTACTCTTCCCGTAGAGCCGCCCTCCATTACATTACGGACTACGCGCTTTGGACTAACTTTTATAACGCCAGTTTGAAAATAAATCTGTAGGTGTTTTTGCTTGGGTGTTTCCCCTAGGTAGAGCGGTAAATACGCCAAAAAAATCGCAGAATGTGGAGAGATGTGTCGTTTTTCAAGACACTTTCTGTGTCAATACCGGTAGCGAAACCCAACTTGACCCTTTTATCAAACTCACGTTTTTATAACAATATTGTATGACGGAAGCAGTTGGCTCGGATAGTAGGAGCGTTTGACACGTTTTAGGTTCTCTAATCCTGAATCGTCCATTGCGTTTATCCATCTGTAGGTCCCCATCAATTCCTTACACAACTCGCGGTAGATGAACTGCGCGAGTCCTTTTATTCCAAGTTCTGTAATCTCAAATAGCACACAGAATGTGTCCGCGTTCAGTGGATGCCCGAAGGTGTAGCCTCTGATTTCCTCATCAATACGGACAACCCTGCCGAGAAGTCCGAGTGTCTCCGCATCCGCAATTGCGATTCGGTGCGCCGATCGGGAATCCTCAAGCATCGCACAATAGATTGCGTCGTCACATGTTGCTGCGCGTTCGGCATGCCACGCGTCATAGAGTCCGAAGCACGCCTCGCTGTCGGCGGTGCAGTAGGGTCTAAATTCTGCCGACGGATACCGCTCGATAAAGGCGTTATAGGCGTTGCGCTTGCTCTTGAAGCGATTGCCGCGCAACTCACCGAGTGTCCGTGTCTCATAGAGGTATTCCGTCTCCTTCAAGGTAGCGCGGAATCCGTCCTTTTCAAAAAAAGTCCGCAGCTCCTGTGGAACATTTTCGATTCTGGCGATGTGTGGATTCCGATTTGATTCTAACATAAATTGATATGCCATGCGAATAACATTTCGGTAGGTGTCGTTTTCAGGATCGCACGGCATCGGTAGAATCGGCATGAAATAGTCTTCAGCCTGTTTTGCGAAGATACATAGATGTTCCGCGAGCAGTACCCAATAAAACTGAAAATGCTCTTTCCACACGTAGAGCGGTGCGAAGGTGTAGTTGGAAAGACGCGTTCCCATCTGACGCGCATATTCGTCAAAAAGTGGCTTGTCATTAAGGGTGAGCGGTTGAAGTCGCATCTGTCAGCTTTTCATTGCGATTAGGAGATCGCTTCTACTCAGCGTATGGACAATTTTTACGGTGTCTTGGTAATCACCGATTAAGCACCAGTTGTCGATTATCTGCGCTCTGACCGATTCGGATTCGACGTAATCGATAACGTGGCGGATATGTTGCTGAAAGGCTTCCGTTTCAAGGTGTGCCTCACCAAATGGGCAGAGAGTATCTACGCCAAGCACAACATCGTTACCATCCTCGCTGAGCATCAGTGCGAACGGATAGAGTTGGCAGTCAAGCGGACGTATCGGATAGATGGTGCAGTGACTCGTCTCTGGTTCAAAAAACGGACAAATATAGAAATCGTTGTGCGGTTTTAGTTGGATCTGTGCGCTTTTTCCGTCTGCCTGTGGACGGAACAGTTCAGGATCGGCACCGTGTGCAATTGCGTTTTCTGTCTCTATCGCTGTGAAGATAGGCGCGAGCGGACTAGCTGCTTCTAAAAAACGGCAACAGACATCACACGAAAAACAAACGTCGCTGGGGATAATTTGGTAGAGGGTAGTGTTCTCTGGGTTAGGTGTATCCATCTTGTGTCCTTGAAATGTGGGTTCGGTGGCAAACCAACACCTCCGTCCTGGACGCGATTATAAACCCGAAGCCCGTTTGTAGTAGGGAAACCATTCATTGCCCGTTCTTTGGTTTCTGGGACATGATTATGAACCCAAAATCTTTCCTATTTCATCAATTACAATCTGAATCTCCACTTCGGTTAAACCAGGATGGAGCGGTAGACTCACGACGCGTTCAAATGCCGCCTCAGCACACGGGAAATCGCCGACACGGTAGCCGTATTGCTCCTGATAAAACTCGAAGAGGTGTAACGGGATGTAGTGGACACTGCATTCGATGTTTGCCTCGCTCAAGGCTCTGATAAATCCGTCACGTTCACCGGGTGGGAGTTGGATAATGTAGAGATGCCACGAATGCTCGTTGAGATTCTCCGGTGCTACTGGTGTCCTGACGTTCGGAAGATTCGCGAGTTCCTTTTGATAAATCTGCGCGAGATCTCGACGGCGTTCATGCTGTTTGTTGAGTTTCATGAGTTGGCACAACCCCATTGCTGCTTGAATATCGGTCATGTTGTATTTATAACCTTCAGTAGCGATGTCATAACGCCAGATATCGCGCTGTGACTGGCGCGCCCAAGCGTCCTTATCGATGCCGTGGAGTCGCATCGTGCGGAGCGGTTTGGCGAAGGCATCGTTGTTGGTAGTAATCATACCACCTTCCCCTGTTGTCAGATTTTTATTCGCATAGAAACTAAATGCTGACAGATCACCGATACTGCCGATGTGTTGCCCTTTGTATTCAGTCGGGATGGCGTGGGCAGCATCATCAATAAGGACAAGGTTATGGTTGCAGCAGATGTCCAATAACGCATCCATGTCACACGGGAGACCCGCAAAATGGACAGGCATTATTGCCTTCGTGCGTCGGGTTATCGCCTGTTCAATTTTGGTTATGTCGATGTTCAACGTATCAGGATTGATGTCTACAAAGACCGGTTTTGCTCCGACATATCGGATCGCCTCAGCAGTGGCGGTGAAAGTGTAAGGGGTCGTGATAACCTCATCCCTACTACCGATTTCGGCGACAACAAGACTTAGATGCAGCGCGTGGGTGCAGGAGCTGACAGCAATGGCGTGTTTAACACCGAGGTACTCGGCGAAGGCACGTTCAAATTCGCGCACTCTGTTCCCTGTGCTAATCCATTTAGAGGCGAGCACTTGGCTAACGGCTTCGATTTCGGTGTCATCAATCCACGGACGACTAAAGGGTATAAAAGGGTTTTTTGCCATTTTGATTTTACCTTGCGGTTCGGGGAAGTTCGTCTTGGGTTCAGGATTGTCTCCGTATACCCGCCTTCCATTTCGTTTCAGGCTTCGCTTTTTTATTTTTCCATAGTTTGTTGCAAAATTTGGATCATTGCTTCAAGAGCAAGGGTGTAACTATACGTGCCGAAACCGCCGATGACACCGACAGCGATCGCCGAGATATAGGAATGATGCCGAAATTCTTCACGGGCATAGATGTTAGAAAGGTGAATCTCTATGACGGGAAGTGCAACCGTAGAGAGTGCGTCTCGGATGGCGACGCTGGTATGTGTGTAAGCAGCGGGGTTAATCAGGATACCGTCTGCCCAGTCGATGTGGTCTCCGATGATTGAGATGAGTTCGCCTTCGTGATTGGATTGAAAAATTTTGAGCGTAATCGCGTGCGGTGATGCGGCTGCTTGACGATCAAGCATAACGTTAATATCTGATAATGTTTGGTGTCCATAAATCTCTGGTTGGCGTTTCCCTAAAAGGTGTAGATTCGGTCCGTGGAGGACGAGAATGTTCATGCGCGTGCTTCCTTTTTCTCTGAAGTATTGCCTTTCCTGAAAGAGTATACAGTGGATAAGAAAAATTTACAAAGTTTTTTCGTGCCTGCTGGAGAGGTAGGGGTGGGGAGTGAAGTAAGTCAGCTTGCTATGGAGGGGAAGTTGGGTTTCGCTTTGCTCAACCCATAGGTGTCAATTTTAGAAGCAACCGCCTCTTACCGTCGTAGGTTGGGTAGAACGGATGCCACCAAAACCGTAAAAAATCAGAGAAAAACGGAGATTTCTCCATATACGCTATATTCACCACATACTTAGTGAAACCCAACGCATTTGTTGTGAAGTTCCGGGGTTCTAAGGCTATGAAGTTGGGTTTCACTCGGTGTTGCGTGTATATGATGTCGTGTTGGATTTGACGTGTGTTTGGCAGACTGACATCCGCCTTCCGCAATGCCGTTCTACCCAACCTACGGACACCCCACGGAAACCTTAAATTGACACCTACCTTGGATTGAGGAAATTAGTTATGTGCACAGATGCCATTACGCATCAATGGCGTGTCCGAATTTCTCACGGAATTCATCGTGAACCATCTGCTCATAACCCGTCGTTTCCGTTATCGGGAGGTCGATAGGCATCATCCCCAAACGTGATGATTCGTATAGACCGATACACATCTCGACATCTTTCCGACCGCCGATGCCGTATTCCGGTGGCTCTCCTGTGAGTGCTGCCCTCGCTGTTGTCATAATCTCTTCCGCGGTTCCGACATTCCAATCGTCGATTGGGTATGTTCTGAAAGGATTTTCATAGACAATCTGTGGGTCGGTATGCACGACAATTCTGGAGAGAACATCTACGCCCTCGATGTGATGCCGTTCCGTTTCAATCGGAATTTCTTTCATTTCACCGTTGTCGATAACCCGCAGTGGGAAATCGGAAGTCCAGAAATCGGCATCTGTTATCACGCCCTTCGTTCCCATAATCTGCCTGTACTTAATTGTTTCCTCTCCGACTTGGGAGGTCTCATAGACACCGACAGCACCGCTTTCAAATTCGATAAGCGCGTGCCCCCAATCTTCGTAAACGCTGTTGGGTCCGGGAGCGAATTGCTTGGTAATTCCAGTAATTCTCTTCGGTTCGCTTTGGGCATAAAACCGAATCTGAGACATCCGATGAACACCCATGTCAATGCAAACACCGGAGTGGGAAGTAAATGTCGATATAGGGGACTCGATACCGCGCGGCTTTCCTGCTCCATGAACAAACGGCCTACGTCCGAAGGGTTCAACAAAGTGCACTCGCATAATATCACCAAGCACACCTTCCTGAATGAGTTTTATGATGATTCGATCCCCCGGCATCCGAAAGTAGTTTTCAGCGACCTCAAAATGGACGCCGTTTTCTCTGCAACTGTCTATGATTACATCACAACAGGCGAGGGTAGGTGCCATCGGTTTTTCGACGATCGGGTGCATCTTGTGTTCAGCGACGATTTTCGCGATCGGATGATGTGTATAATCGCCGGTGCTAATGTCTACAACGTCGATGTCACCGTGTTTCTCCAGCATCTCTTCGACATTTGTGTAGTACGGGAGACCATACGCTTCACCCGCTTCGCGAGCCGTATCCGCGTCTACGTCACATACCGCTACGTAATCCAGATCCCCTCTTTTCGTCAATTCGGCGATTGTCGGTAGATGCCAACGTTTCGCGACCCAACCACAACCTACGGATGCAATCTTGGCTTTCCGCATTCTTTGTCTCCTTAACGCTTTTCTTTTTCTCTAAACACATTCTCAAAATGACGTTCGTGCGTCTCTATAAGAGTAGGACTTACGCATACGGCTCTTTTGTAGCATGATGCACGTCGCATCTGGGCGAGTCCGCCGCAAAACTGTCAGTTTGTGCCACAGACCGCCTGCGTTTTTTATCCGCTTCCTTTCTCATGGCGCGGGAGTGATCAAAATTGCGTAAGTCCTGTAAGAGAATTAAATCTTACTGAGAGGATTGTATCTTCTCAGTCAATTCCTCGTCAACAGTGATTGCCAGATGTCCCTGTGGTCCAACCATCTTATTTACCATGATTGACGCAAGCTCTTTATACTCAAGCGCAGTCAGTTCTTCTGCCAAGGGACTGTTGATAAAGTTCTTATAGGGACGACTGGTATCCATGAACGGCATGATGTACATCGGAATGACCGCCTGCAACATCGCCGCCCGTTTATGTGGCGTGCGATTTACGCCTGCGCGATGCCAAATCCGAGAATCGTAGACGATGTAACTCCCCGGCGGTGCTTCAACCACATCTGCATCCGGTCCGGTGTATGGCAGCCCTTTGGATTCACGGTGCCCGTCCTGTCTGGAGGTGTTCCCGTTTACCCACTCGACCGGTGGACCTTGACCGAGTGTATGGGATCCGAGTTTGAAACAGGTCGCTCCGTTTTCCTTGCGGAATTCCGAGACACAGAGATTGCGTTGGACACCCATGACCAGACCATCGACCTTGTGAACAGGGATTCGGTTGACAACTTCACTGCCGGCAATACCCCAGAGATAGGGGAAATCAGAGTGCCACCCTTGAACCTTCCGTCTACCGTCGTCTGGTGGGAGTATTGCGAAGCCCGGTGAGTGTCCGAGACGGATTTCCTGCGTCTGCATGTACTGACGCATCAACCACAAAGATACGGGTTCCGTCGCAATCTTTGCGACCGCTGCAGTCTCATTCAACGGGGGAATGCGCCGCTCATAGGTGCCTTCTTCCCAGCGACCCGTGCAACTCACCCGCTCCAACTCTTCGACAATATCAGGAGCAATGATGGAGGGGAGGCAGACCCATCCGTTCTGTTTGAATGATTCCAAATACTCAGATGGCAGGTGTGCAGGACCGTGTCCAGCGGAGAACACAGCACCTTCGGATGCTGGACTGCCATCCTCCATGAGTAGAATTCCTTCATGACGTAGGTAGCAGTCGTCTTTGACATCAACGGGTTCTGCCTCGAGTTGGATCCCAGTAACGACATGACGATAAACATTACTGCCTTCAACTTGCTCCCATATTACATCATCGTCAACATAATGAAAGACTGAAAGTTCGTTAATCTCGGAGACACCGAGAAAATCTCCATCGGCATTACGAAGTAGTGTAAAGTGCATCGACGGCTTTTCAACCCGGACAACGCGTTCCTGAAAAATGTCATCTTTCACCATCGGTAGTAACTCCTGAATAATTCTGAAATTCTACGTTTGCATATTATCTAATGAATAACCCCTACCTCTGCGAGCCAAGCGTCCAGCAGCTGCATGTTACCGAGCGTGTCGTCCCAAGACATCGCCGGTGCTTGTCGGTCAGCAATATGTGCCGCAACCGTATCTGCCTCGTAGGTAAAGAGGTCCCGATCTACATCAACAGTAAATTCGGTGGATTCCCGATTTTGATAAGATTCAACGATAATCTTTGTTGACGGGAAGGCTGTATCAAGTGGCAACGGTGTTCTCGCACCTCGGCAAGGCGATGAGGGTAGCCACGGGTTCGGAATCGTGAGGGTTCCGTCCGTTCCGTAGATGATAACGCTGCTTCCATAACTACATTCAACAGCACAAATGATCTCCGCGATAATATCGTTCTCAAATTTCAGGGACGCGACTGCGATGTGATCAACACCTGTAGGACCGATTTTTCCGTTACCTTTTACGGAGATCGGATCCAGAAACGGCTTGTGCGCCGCAGCACCTGCGATTTTCCGAGCCATTGAAGCCGTATAGCCGCCGATGTCGAGGATACCACCGCCTCCCATTTCATGGTTATAGATTCGGCTCTGTGGGTTGAAACCCGAACGGTAGCCGAAGGTCGCGCGGATGACTTGAACATCACCGATCGCACCCTCTTGTATCAGTTCGACCATCTTCGCTATCTGCGGGTGGCAGCGATACATGAAGGCTTCCATGAGGAACACGTCGTTTTCACGTGCAGCATCTACCATCGCCGCAGCTTCGACACGGTTCATGCTGATCGGTTTCTCCACGAGGAGATGTTTTCCGGCTTCAGCACACGTTATCGCCCATTCCGCATGAAGTGGATGGATTGTGGCGATATAGATAGCGTCGATATCATCGTCCGACAACAGATCAGCGTAATCGTTATATTGGCGCGGGATGCCGAAGTCGTTGACGAGTCTGTCCATCTTAGATTGGGTGCGACTCCCAACGGCAAGAATCTGCCCGGAGTCTGTAAAACGCATTCCGTTACAGAAGACATAAGCGATGCCACCTGCACCCATAACGCCCCAGTTTAACATGTCTCATTTCCTCCTATTAACCTTTCGCAGCTTCTGCGCGCTTGCTTGCGAGCGGATGCATAATACCGGCACCGGGGGGCCAGACCCCTCGGTCTGCTTTGATCCACTCACATAATTTCTGAGCGTGTGGTGTCAAGGTTTCCCAAATTTCGTGGGGCATAATCCTGCTGAAACCGTGTTGTGAACGCCACGGTGCGGCGTACTCCACGTTTGGGAGTGCGCGTATTTCCTTGGAAAGATTGGGGGTTGCGCCATGCCATGCCCGGTTATCTCTAAACACACCGGAACCCGCTGTCGCACCGACGAGCGTCGAATGTTTCATCCAATCGGGTTCATCACCCGGTGGTGGCGGATTTTGCTGCAATGTATGTGTTCCAGGAATTTGACGGATCGGACCATTTTCCCACGTCAGATCACACATGATGAAGTTAATGGTTACAGTCGGCGGGGTCATCTCCATAATCATCTTTTGTGAGGGGACATCAAGATTTCCGTTATCGTCTCTATGGAGTTGGAGACCAAGGCGTTCCGCTTGCCGAATACGTGCTTCGGTGAGGTGCTGTGAATCCCTACCGTCAGAATGCAAGTGTTGGTACTCTACTGCACCGGGGAGACAGAGGTCGCCGCCGGAACCCCACACCCGGTAGTCCGAAGAACCGAAGATTTCTGTGACGATAGGGGTCGTTGTCGGTAAATCTATCATGCTTGCCCAAGCGGGATGGTGCAGCATCTGTCTTGAAGCCGAAGAGGTACCGTAACTATAGCGGTGTGGCAGCCGTCCGGTTTCGGTTATGTATTTCCTGTTATCGGGTCCTGGTATTGACAGGATGTCGCGTAGTGCTTCGGCACACCCTTCTCTCCAGCGAGCAAGTTGCTCGGCGTTGAGCAGGTCCTTAACGACAGCGAAACCGTCACGATGGAAAATTCGAGCGATTTTCTCGGTTTCGTGGGGTTCGCAGATTTCAAGTCCACGAATGCCGTTGTGATCGCGTAACTTTTCGCGGAGTGCCTCGACCTCTGGATCGTCGTAAACACGACGTTTGGGTGAGTTAGGGTCTGCTACGCCGAATCCTCTTTTGCCGGGGAAGAGATTTCCTTCCGCATCGACGGTTTCATTGACAGGTGTATTCTCATCCCATCCGACCCGCGTTTCATCTCTTCCAATTCTGCGGTGAAGGGGCGTCCGTTGTTACTCATAGTCTAACTCCTTACTCCCACCTACTGCAAGTGGGGAAAATATGTTTTTTCGTGTAGACAGCGAACGTCAAGAGCAAATGACTTTAGAATAGTTTTTAATCTATCATGCCTCGTATTTTTTGTGCAATGGTTAATTTGCTTGAGAAGATATTTTGAATCTGCTATGATAGTTATATTA
>JAGWBV010000047.1 GCA_021295715.1 Candidatus Poribacteria bacterium
TGACCTTTCGCGGTGAACATGTCAAGATTGCATATTTGCTACCGAAGCAGAAAAACGAAAGAAATCACCCGACGTATCGTATCCGTCTCAACGGGCATTGGTATCGCTTTGCCTTGCACCGTCCCATAGAAGGCGAAATTAAACAGGTTCAAGTTACAAGAGACGCCCTCGGAGACGTGTATATTACCGTCACTGAAGACTATAGCGAAGTCAAACCCGAACCCAAGACGGGTAAAGCCGAAGGGTTCGACTTTGGGATCAAAGACTTCCTGACTGGAAACCCTGACGGTGAATGCTACGGGTCTCCAATGTTTTACACCGAGAACGCTGATAAGTTGGCGAAAGCACAACAGGCACATTCTCGGAAAGTCAAAGGATCTCATAACAGAGAACGCGAACGCAAGAACGTTGCCCGTATCCATAAGAAAATTGCCAATCAACGGGCAGACCATCATTGGAAACTTGCCATAAAGTTGTGTCGGCAGTTCGATATTCTGTTCTTTGAAGATTTGAACCTTGAGGGAATGAAACGCCTTTGGGGTAAACAGGTTTCCGACGTTGCCTTCGGTGAGTTCATGCAGAAACTCAAGCACCAATCCTATAAGCGTATTCGCTCCGTGTTGAAGATTAACCGATGGTCTCCAACAAGCAAATGTTGCTCTGTGTGTGGACATAAAAATGAAACCCTAACGTTAGCAGACCGTGAATGGCAGTGTCCGAAGTGTGATACACACCTCGACCGCGACCCGAACGCTGCGATGAACATTCTCAAGGAAGGGATAGCTTCCTTTGGCTTAGGAGTCGTTAGACCGATTGTCCTGTTCAACAGGATTGTTGGCATCTCCGTTGAAGCGTCCAGTCCGCTTCTGAAATCCACAAATGCTTTTGCTTAACTTTTGCAGAAGCCCAAGTCTTTAGGCTTGGGTCTATCACGAATCATCGCTCTCTTATGAGGAGCGAACCATCCTGCGTGGTGCATATAAGTTTTGCCCCGTCTGGTGAAAAAGTCAATTCCCGAATAGCACCTTCTTGAGTAGGAAACATGGATATAGGATTACCACTGCTTGTTTCCCACAACTGAATATAGTTATCCCTTCCGCCGCTTACAAGGAGTTCTCCATCGGTAGAAAATGCCAAGGCACTGACTGAGTCGGTATGACCTCTTAATAGTGTGAGTAAGTGCTTGCTTTCCAAATCCCATAATCTAACAAGTGTATCGGAACCGCCGCTTGCCAGTGTTTCACTCTCAGGTGAAAATGCTAAAGCCAAGACGAGTCCATCGTGTGCCGAAAAAGTGGAGAGCAATCCGCCTGTTTCAACTTCCCACAATCGAATCTTACCGTCTGCACTTCCACTTGCGAGTGTTGTTCCATCCGGCGAAAACGCCAGACTTCTAATTCGTCCGGGGGCCTCAGTGGAAGAAGCGAGCAACCGTTCCGTGCGCGGATCCCATCCGGGAAGTGGAACACCATCCGGTGAAGATGATGCCAACGCGTTTACGAGATTAGAATCCCCAGCCAGCGTTAGCACTTCGCGAGCCGTGGCGGTATCCCAGAGTCGGAGTGTATTGTCTTCGCTCCCGCTGGCAAGCAGAGAATTATCCGGGGCAAATGCCAATGCCCGCATGTGCTCCGTATAACCTGAGAGCATTGCGAATTGCGCGCCGGTGGCTGTGTCATATATCCAGATACGTCCATCACCACCTGCGGCGAGTCGTGTGCCATCTGGCGAGAAAGTGATAGCCATTACTTGCTTTTTATCGAACCGGGTTTTGAGTCCCGGAGGTAATTCTGATTGGATACAGTTTTGAAACATTTTAATTTTTCCTTGCGGAGTAAGGAAGGGCATTTGAACTGTTGCATGCGTTCCACCTATCCGTCCTCCATTTCATTACGGACTACGATTACGAAAATGAAATTATAATTAAGACGCGGAATTCCAATCTAAAACGACACCTGTATATACATTCGGCTCGTTAAGGAGACCATCATAAGCCTGCTTAATCTGTTCTGATTTGAGACGATGGGAGATTAAAGGTGCAACGTGCAATTGCCCACGTGCCATCCAGTCAAAGATGGTTTGCTGTTTGCTCCATTGAGAGGTTCGATTACCGATGTCTGGATACATTGGCACACACCACTCCAATGCTCCACGAATCGTAATCCATCGCAGATGTGTTTCAGACAGCAGATCGGTCAGGTTCCCTTGAACTTCGACGCGCGGCGAACCGAGGATGATGAGTTGTCCATGGCTGGCGGTAGCACGGAGTGCCTGCATAACGACACCACTATGTCCCACAGCATCGACGGTGATATTGCCAAGTTCACCACCGGTAATCTCCTCAACCTGTGCTTGTGCCTCGTTAGCATCTCCACCCACAGTATATTTAATCCCACACCGCTGTGCGAGTTCTCGCCTCTCCGTTACTGGATCGACACCAACCACTCGACATCCGTGAATCTGGAACATCTGCGATGCCAGATTCCCAACAAGCCCTAAGCCGAAAACGACGACCCATGGATTGGTTCCAATTTCTCCCACAATAATCGCTGTCATCGCAACGCCTGCCATCCGTGATGCGGCAACGACTGCTGGATCCACTGCTTCTCTGATAGGTGCAACCAGTCGATCTTGTGAGTAGCGAATTGTCGAGGCATGCCGTCCATAAGTGAAAACCCGATCACCGGGTGCAGCACGGGTAACCCCGGCACCAACTTCACGCACAATACCGACATTCGCATAACCAGAACGCCATGGATACTCACACCATGACCCCTTCTGGAAGACTTTCGGCTCTCTCCCCGTGTAATTTGCGAGTTCTGTACCGCTACTGATAAAGGTGTATTCTGTGTCTATAAGTAACTCATTGGAAGCGAGCACCGGTGTGTCCGTGTCGGCAGTTTGCAGCTCCACCTGGTTCTGACCTGTTACAACAACCTCTCGTATTTTCATTGTGAATCTTCTTCTCCTAATGCTTCTAATTCTTCTGTTTTAATTTTACGGATTAAAGCTTGCATCCGTTTATATCTAACAAGCCCAACGAAAAAGGTCGCAATGCCAAGCAAGATAAAGAGAATACCAATCACCTCAACGATATGTGAACTGAAAATCTCTTTGAGATGCACAAAGGATAATCCTGCGACGAACAACGTTAACGCCGTGCGGATATAGGCGAGAAAGGTTCGCTCATTCGCGAGGATAGTCCTGTCTGCAGCAAGATGATCTCGCAAGATCAGTTGATCTTCCAGTCCTTTGTAAGGTGTTGGTTTCTGTGGCATTTGTTGTTCCGTTCTTTCTTAAAAGAGATTGAAAATAATGAATCCAGTAAGCCATCCGTATAAAGTCCAAATGCACCGTAATCTTTTTGCTGTACGCTGGTATTCCACCGTGTAGCACGCTGGATTTTGGAAATAGAGTGTCAATCGTTTCGGCGTGGACAAGTCTATTTTAGGCGTTAAGGTGCTCATAACAATTGCACTTATACCAAGAAGTACAATATTGATGGTGGGCAGAATACTGAGAACCGCGCCAAACAAGATCCAACGCCACTTTGAAACGCTACGGGATGCGTCAGCCCGTGCTACGCGGATCAGTGATGTGGATGGTATACTTGTTTCTGGAGCCATGCGTGATGTCCGGATTGGAACGCGAGCCTTCCGTGATCTACCCTTTTATATTGTAGAAACGCTTCTGCATGCGACACGCATTAACCCTCGTAGTGTAGATTTTTTCCGTTGTCGGGACCCCCTTGATGCCAAACCCAGACGTTACGGAAATATGCCTGTTTTTCTGGAGGCAACCCTTCAATCACATGCTTTGGCATCGATGGTTTGTGAAATTGGCACCCGACGAAGTTGTAACAATTGAAGATGGCTATCCGTGGTCGATCTGGATTTTGCCATGCAACTCCAGAATGACAAAGGTTTTCTGTGAAGATAATGACGGAACCTGGGGGACAACTGTATGTTTCAAAGAACGGTGAATCTGTCTGCCGATGCACTTCAGGGATTTGGAAGTTTGCTTTGTGGCTCCCCGGCAGAAATAGCGTACCACCTCCACCTGCTTTGACTTCGTTCAACTCAAAGACAACCCGCGTCAAAGCGGAGTATATTTTCCCGTTTCGACACTGATAATTGAAGTTAGGATTCACATTCCGCACACCACCATGTGGTGGAGGTCCACCATCTCCTGCGGTGCGGTAGGTGAACCAACTGGATTCCATCCGAACTTCCCCTAAAATCTCGTGGAGAATATCCATTACCACCGGATGATCGATTAAAAATGATGCCGTGCCTCCTGGAAACCGTCGTTCGTGCGGCGGCAAAGATTCCGGATCTGTTCGGATGGTGTCGATTTGCGCTTTCAGTGCCACAATTTCCGAAGGCTTTAAAACTTCAGGAATTAACAGGTAACCTTTGAGATCAAAAATAAATTTTTGTTCTTCCGTCATAGCAATCCTCTCCAACCTATAACGCTCCTGATCCTCTTAAGCATTATAGCAAATTTTAGGTTTAATTCAAAACGAATTTTAAAATGTTCCTTGCGGTTAAACAACATGAGATTAGCATTTGACGTTCCTTTCTTAAAACTGGACAGATGCACTCTCGTGAAAAATGAAATAACCCTAAGAATGTAACGAACCTTTGTTTGACACCGATACATCGTGTATGCTATACTAAAGACATGCTACGAACAATTTTTCGGTGGTCTCGCAAACCGAAAAATTGCTATAGAAAAGTCGGTGCAGCTCACAAGCCGAGGATTGCTGTGGGAGCATCAACAGATTATTGAACTTTATTGACATATATGAAACGGAGTAGCCAATTTAATGGATTTCAAACAAGCATTAGATAGCAAAATCGCAGATTATAACTTACTCGAGCACCCATTTTACCAAGCATGGAGTGCTGGTGAATTACCCGTCAAATCCCTACGTTCCTATGCACGTGAGTATGGTGCCTTTATCTCTACAGTGCCAGACGGTTGGGAAACACTCGACGAGGTCGAAACCGCAGCGGAAGAGACCGAACACATCGACCTGTGGGCTGACTTCGCTGCTGGGCTTGACACAACTGTTGATGAAGCACAAATTCCGCAGGTGAAGGCATTGATGCGGACAGCACATGAGCTCTTTTCGGAACGGACGACTGCACTCGGTGCACTCTATGCGTTTGAGGTACAGCAACCGGCAACTGCCCAATCGAAACTCACTGGTTTAAAGGCGTTCTATCAACTTCCGAAATCGGTAGAACCCTATTTTGAAACGCACTCACACAACGAGCATGAAACTGAAAAACTACTTGAGCACATTGGCACGTTGCCATCGGATTCACACGCGACTGTCCTGCAAGCATGTGAAAAGATGAGCGTCGCCTTGTGGGATGCTCTTACAGGAATTCATGATGCGGAATGCGCATGATACGGTGAAGGCGTATTTTGACGCGCTTGTTGATGGTGATGCTGAAACCCTCATTGCAATGATGCTTCCTGCCTCACACTATGTCAAGATCGGTACCGATGCTGACGAGGTGGTTGAGGGAAGCGCAGAAATCGCGGCGTATTACCGAAATCACGTCGCGAGCACAGAGGATTTCAGCATTGAATTTCTTAATCTCGACGTACAGAAACGCGGCGATGTCGCTTGGTTCTACACGCGCCAGATCTGGCGGCTCAAATGGCAAGGCACGCCGGAGGAATTCGTGATGCGGATGACAGGTGTCTTGGAAAAAACTGACGAATTGTGGAAGTTTGCCCAAATCCATGCCTCAATCGGTGTGCCTGCATCTTAGTTTTAGCGGAGGAATTCTTGGAAATTTCAACTATCTCTTTTGATGGCGACATGACTTTGTGGGATTTTCTGAAGGTCATGCATCACTCGCTCAAACACACACTGAAAGAGTTGCAAAGACAGGTTCCAACCGAGCGTGTTTTAGAACTTACAATTGATGAGATGATTGCAATTCGCGAGCAATTCGCTGAAGAGGCAAGAGGCAAAATTTGGAACCTCGAAGAAATCAGACTGCGCGCCTTTGAGAGAACACTTGAATATGTCGGGTGCCCAGATAAAGAACTTGCTGCGCATCTGAATGCGATATATCGGAAGCATCGGTTTGAAGATATAGAGTTGTACCCTGATGTGATTCCGACCTTTGATGTTCTGGCACCACACTTCAAACTCGGATTGCTCTCAAATGGAAACACCTACCCAGAACGCTGTGGTCTTGAGGGGTATTTTACCTTTGTTGTGTTTTCCCAAGATGTGCAGATTGAAAAACCGGATCGCAAAATCTTTGAAATTACTGCTCAGCGAGCGGGTTGTGAACTCGCGGAGATGCTTCATGTAGGAGACTCACTTGAGAACGATGTTGCTGGTGCGCGGAACGCTGGCGTGCATTCCGTCTGGCTTAATCGTGGAAGTGTGCCGAACGATACAGAAATTCGACCTGATTACGAGGTCGCTGCATTGACCGAAATCCCTGAAATTTTAGGGTGTAGAGAATAGAATGATCACAATTTCTAAAGAACTTCGACAGGCGATTCAGGAATCCAAAGATAATCTTGTCCGCCTGATCGACCCAGAGACAAACACAGGATACGTTGTGTTACCCGCTGAGAGGTTTGAACAGCTGCAAAACCGGGTATACTACGATGACAGTCCAATAACAGAAGAGGAACAAACTGCCTTGCTTATTGAATGCGGGCTACGTGCTGGCTGGAACGATCCAGAGATGGATGTTTACAACGATCTTGATCCGCGGGAAGATGCTGCACAGTGTAAGGAGGCGGAGGCGACACCTATCAATCGAAATTGTCACACAGATCCGTCCCCGACTCGTCGTATTCCGGAAGAAGCATATTCGCCAGCAAAATTCGGAAAATCCACACATACGCTTGACGACCTGTTAGCACAAGTGACAGAGGATAATCTGCCCGACGAGGGCAATGTAGAACCTTCAGCAGAAAATGAGACGTAGGGAGAGTAATGGCATACGTTCCATGGCGCGGGGATGTAGTGCGGATTGACCTAGAACCATAAAAAGGACCAGAGCAAGCTGGACATCGCCCTGCCGTAGTGCTATCAAGAAGCGATTATAATAGGAAAACCCGTTTGGCAGTCATCTGTCCTATTACCATTCAAGCGAAAGGCTATCCTTTTGAGGTTTCCATCCCGGCGGGTTTGGCGGTGACCGGCGTTATTTTGGCAGACCAAATCCGTTGTGTGGCTTGGAGAGAACGAAAAACAACGTTTATTTGTCAGATACCTGTCGCGACCTTAGAAGAGGTTTGGAAAACAATTGAACTACTTTTAGAAATTCCGAAAGAGCGTTGATCTTCGAGACCTATCTATTGATTCAACGGTTGATTGTAAAACCAATACTGGCGACACTCACGAAAGGGCAAGATGTCTTGGTAGTTGGTAGACTCGAAGGGCTTTCTGCAGGTCTTTTTTTGAGTATGGAGAAATGTTTAGTGATGCCCATATCAGAACATTAATTTGTGACGATCTTCTAATCTCACTCGGTCATCAGGAACATCCGCTCGCCAAGATGTCAGATGCCGAAATCATGACGAAAATAGTCATCCTGGCTTTGAATTGAAAGTCTTTTTGTTTATCATCGCTACCAATATTAAACAACTTTTTACATCGGCGGCAACTTGGGTTAATATAGGAGACAGAATCATGAGAGATATAATGCATAGATTTATGTGCGTCTATGTGGTGGGCGTATTGATTGTTGCGATCAGTGGTTGTGCCTCACACTCTATTTTAGGCTCTCTTTCCGAAGATGCTAATCACGCCTTCCGCGAAGTGAGATGGGGGTTCAGCCAAGAACGCGTTGAACTGGCTGAAGCCGGGAATCGAGTGTATGAAAGGACTGAAAACGCACTCGTCTATAGGCATAAAATCAATGGTGTCGATTGCCTGCTCATCTATACATTCAAGGATAACCAACTGCGAACAGCAGGCTATGTGACCGTGACACCGGTAATGAATGCGGAAAATATAATTGAAGAAGCTGTTGACAAATACGGTATGCCAACAACCGTAAATAACACGGAGATGATGTGGAAAAACTCCAACACTGTAATATTTGCCAACGTATATGATTCAGTAAAGAAGGTAACACAAACGAAATATCAACACACCTCCGGCGGGCTGCTCCGAGACGTTCTGCAGCAGAACCTGGCGAAACGGGGTGAGGAGGGAGTGATTAAATACTTTGATGGGGTATTCGCATACGTTGATAGAGCGTTCTATGACCAACTCTATGAAATGGAGTTTCCGCTATCAGAACTGTCCTTCTATGAAAAACAACTGATGGGTGTTATTGAAAGAGGAAAGAGGACGATTATTCCTGGATTAGGGACGATTCCACAAGGGGCAATTCAACAATAGTCGATAAGAGCGATCTTCTACTGGCGATGCCCTAAGTTTTGTTGTCTTCTCCTTGCATAAAATTATTTCTTTGTGGTATCATGATACCTATGGAGAGCAGGAACGGCATTACAACAAAACAAACCCTAAACATCACGAAACCGAGTGCGTCGCGAATTGAATTGGTGAAAAGCGATACACCGGACGCCCTTCAAAAACTCTGTCGAGATTATTGGACGTGGCACTTCGACGAATCGTTATCTGATGCCGTTCGGTTGCTGCTGAGTGCGGAACTCGGCTGGGAAACGATACCCCAGCTCACAACACCGCCGGTTGGTGAAGTTATATCGCCACTCGGTTATGCGCTCGCACACGAGAATAAGGGGATCCGAGATGCCGCGCTACAGGTATTGGATGCAACCGTTCATATTCCTATAGGTGTTGCTTATATTGGCGAAGATTCAGCCCCGTTGGAGGTGGACGAATTTAGGATCGGGGTCTACCCAGTAACCAACGCACAGTACCATCGGTTTCTTCAGGATACGGGACACACACCACCACAAGATTGGACAGATGGTGTCTATTCAACAAATAGGGGCGACCATCCCGTTGTCTGGGTTACATGTGAAGATGCAGAGGCTTATGCTCGATATGTTGGTGGGCGGCTACTGACGTTCCCAGAGTGGCAATACGCCGCACGCGGTGCTGATGATAGGCTTTTCCCGTGGGGGTATGAAATTGACAGACCGCGGTGCAACACCGCTGAACTTGGCGCGGGAACGACGACACCAGTCGTTAGTTTCAGAGATGGTATGAGTCCATTCGGCTGCTACGATATGGTCGGCAATGTCTGGGAATGGACAGATACACCTTATGACGATGAAGGGGATTTCCGTGTGGCGTGTGGGGGGGCTTGGTATTACAACCATGATTACAGCACCTGCACGAGTTACGATTTTTTTAGCACTGGGTATGCAGAGTTTGTAATTGGGTTCCGCATCGCGTGGTGATGCTGCATCGCGAAACGAGCGTTCGCTTTAATGAGGAAAGATTGATGAAGGATAGGAAAACCAGTGCGGAACATGCTTTAACACCTGAAAAATCCTCGGTGTCCTCAAGCGGGTTGCAAAAAGAACTCATTCAGCGGGGGCGGGTCGACATTCACGCGCATCAGACCGCTGCTAAACACTTAGAACAGGGAGCAGCTGCATTAAACGTTCGAGACTACGCGAAAGCGATTGAAGAATTTCAGCAGGTAATTCAACATAACAGCGAATCGGCTGAAGCACACTTCCACCTCGGTTTGGCACATTTTATGTTGGGAGATTATGAAAAGGCGATAGATGCATACCAAATGGCGATAGCGTGCGAACCGAGCGAAGCGATGGCGTATCTCAATCTCGCAGCAACCTATCGTTTGCTCAAACGCTATGACGAGGCGATTGACGTTTACACGCGTGCCATTCGTTTTATACCGAGCCACCCTGAGTTGCACTCTGAACTTGGGACAGTCTATACCTTTCAGGGCAAGCGGCGTGAAGCTATCAGTGCTTATAAAACAGCGATGCGCCTTAAACTTGAATTGAAACTCCAATCGAATTTAGACCAAAGTGCGTAAGTCCGACCGAGGTCCCCACCCGTTACTGGGAAAGATCGGGTTGTGTCTACGGAGGAATGGCTGTCGGCAGTCAGTAAAGAGGTTTTCGTCTAAAAAAGTGCTCTTCTTACGATATCTGCATACCTCGTAGCCCGTAATGAAATGGAGGGGTTTTTGCTTGGGTGTTTCTTCAGATATAAGAAAGGCACGTCAAAGTCTAAACCCACGTTGTTTCTCCGCAAGGTAAAATTAAAAAATGTTTGTTTCTGACGAAGATTTGATGGTGAAATGTGGGAAAGGGGATATGAGTGCCTTTGAGCTGCTGGTGCGCCGATACCAGAACCCTTTGATTAACTACATTCATCGCTCAATTGACGATTATCAACGCGCGGAAGACCTCTCTCAAGAGACATTCCTCCGAGTCTTCAAAAGTGCGAACCGTTATGAGCCGACAGCCTCGTTCAAAAGTTGGCTCTATACAATCGCCACCAATCTGTGTCGAAATGAGATTCGGAACCGTACTCGCCGAAACACCTATTTCTTGGAGGATTTGGTTGAAGAAGGTGAGGATGTCTACCATGCCGACATCATGCGGGATACCCGTTATTTGCCAGATTTGCTCTTAGAAAAAAAAGAACAGAGACAGATTATCCGCAAAGCACTCACACAGTTACCAGAAAATCAACGCGTGGCTTTAACGCTCGTTACCTATCAAGATTTACGGTATGAAGAAGTTGCAAAAATTCTTGGATGCTCAGTCGGTGCTGTGAAAGCGTTGATTCACCGTGCTCGGCAAAAAATGAGGAAACTGCTCATCAAAGCAGGCATAGGGGAATAGCTGTCAACAAGAGATTGTAAAATTAAAAACCGAAACCGTAGCCTGCAACAACGGCGCAGGCGGCTATACGCAAAGGAACTTCAATGTCAAAATTCGCCGCAACGCACCCCAAGGTAAAATTAAAAACCGAATTCCCAGATGTTTACAGTTCTCGGCGGTCCCGCGATCAGAATCATCGTGATGGCGTGCCACCGCAGACATGCGAAGCGCATCTTGCGAGTCCGGACGAACTCTCGGCTTATATTGATAAAGAATTGCCAACGTGGAAACGCCACCTCATCCGACGGCACCTCAAAAAGTGTAATACTTGTGCGTATCAGGTTCAAAGGTTGCAACAAATGGATGATTTCCTACACCGAGGCGGTGAGATCGAAGTCCCTGATGACTTCTTAAGCAGCGTAATGGTGCGCGTATCGGACGCAACGAAACACCAGAGACATCACGACTCACTTTGGTCCTATTTCACACGGTTCATTAGAACGCCACTTGGATGGGTGCGATGTAGTTCAACATTGACTCATAGGCTCCGCTACAGTATTCGGACGCGTAGTCCAGTTTACATATTTATCCTGACCTTCGCTGTTTTTACGATGGTCGGGGCGACGCTTTACCAATCCTCCAGTGATCGGTTTGGTCAATCAATGCACACACTGGAGCAGTTCCAGCAACTGGATGGTGAAAAATTAATTTCCTTTGAGGTGATTCAACATGAACCGCCGAAACCTTTACTAACAACCTACCTTCGTCAGCCGTCAGCTATCAGCGGTCGGCAGTCAGCAAGATAGCCGTCGGCGGTTAGCAATCGGAAACCAGAGCAAGCCCATGGCAGGTGAAAACGATAACAACCGTTCCAACGCCCACTGAAAGCCTATGGAAACCGATAGGCAATAAAAACATGCAATCTGTAACTCGTAGAGCGTTGCTCATCTCGTTGATATTTCACCTCTTTTTTTTCGTAACGACGTTTTACGTCGTGGTGCGGAACCAGAGGTTAGCGTCAGACAAGGCGAGTTTGGCGGCGGAGTTCATTTCTGTAGAAAACACTTCCCGACCAAGGATTCCACTGAAAAAGGTTTCGCAGCGTCTGCTCGCTTCTGAGCGCGATTTGATAAAGCCTCATGACAGCGCGGAGGAGTCGCTGCCGCCTCTCACATCGCCGGTTACAGTGAACACCGAAACGCCACGTCCTGCCTTAGGGCGCAGTTTGCGCGATGAAGTTAAAGCAGAAGACCCATCGACATCTTTAGATTTGTCAAGTAAAAACTGGAACGACATCAGTACGGCGACCCGTACACTTCAGGATGTTAAAGGAGATTTGTCGAAAACGGAAGCCGCAAGTCCAGCAGGAGATACGACCTTTGGCGCGAAACGCTCCAGTCCACCAAGAATTCAACGCGCGCCAGAGATTTCGACACTTAAGATAGTAGAAGAGAAGGGACTGTCCCCAGCGCAATTGGCAGAAATTAGCGAGAAGCGGAAGGCGTTACCACATGTTCCGTTTTCGACGCTTATGAAGACGCTCGCCCAAGAGATCGTCGAAACCAGTGAGGGCGGTCCAATTGACGTAGTTTTCGTCATTGATGTCAGCCGGAGTATGCGAGATAATATCAAATCCGTTGTAGAACACTTGAGCGAGATGGTGAATGTATATAAAGCCTCCAAGATAGATTATGCGCTCGGTGTGACGGAATTCTGGGCGAATAAGAACCGAAACAGGATCAGAGTTGTTCAATTAACAAAAAACTTCACTAACTACAAGCGGACCCTTCAAGCGATTGAGGTACATCAGGACGAAAACGCCCTGGATGCTGTGGTTCAAACTGTCAAAGAACTCCGATTTCGCCCTACATCCAAAAGGCATTTTATCCTTGTTACCGATGAGCCGCTCTCAAGTCGCGACGGATTAGAAGTGGATGATGCCATCGCATACTGTCGAGAATTCGGTATCTATGTGAATGTGCTTGGACTCCCTCTAATTGAACACCAGAGACTTGCTTCTGAAACCGGGGGCAAATGGCATGTCATTCCTGAAGAGCCACAACCGCAAACAGCACAACGCCTCAAAGCCCCGACGCACCCGCGAAACAGGGCAGTGTCGCTACGCCAAGCACGATGGACAGATGTTACAAAAATTGGGGATGCCGCACTGCAACTGAGTGGCAACACTCCAATTGATATCGTCCTGTTCATTGACAGCAGCAAAAGCATGGGCGAGAAACTTCCGCATTTTTTGAAGCAACTTGATCTCCTTGTTCGCGATTTGGATAACGCGCTTATAGATTATCAGATGGGAGTGGTGCGTTTCCGATCGCGTGCCTCTGTAAACATCGTCAACGTTTTCAATCCACCACAAACGCTTAAACAGGTTCGGAAAATCGTTGAACTGCCGTGTCAAGACGATGAAATGTTATTGGATGCCGTAGCGGAAGGACTCCGACGGCTAAAACTTCGTCCGAAGGCCCAACCCTATTTCATTCTGATTACGGACGAACCCGCGGAGGGTGAATACTCAGCACTCGCGATTATCCAAATGTTACAACAAAAACATGTTCTCGTCAGCGTTGTTGGGACTTACGACGATTTCCAACAACAGGTAGCAATCCAAACTGGTGGGGTCTGGGTGCCGATCCCAAAGGGACACACCACAAACAACTCATATTGGTAAAGGATTAATATTGAAGATCGCAGTTCTCGTTTCTGGGAGTGGAACTAATCTGCAAACCCTGATTGAGCAGTTACATCAAGATGAGACGAGTGGTATTAAGATCGCAGTGGTAATTAGCGACCGGTGGAAGGCTTATGCACTCACACGAGCGAAGCGCGCCGGTATACCGACACACGTTGTTAGCGTTCAGGATTATGAAACCCGTGTCGATTTTGACGCAGAGATTTCAAAACTCGTCGAACACTATGGTGTAGAATTAATAGTCCTCGCTGGCTTTATGAAGTTGTTTCAACCTTCCTTTGTGCAGAAGTACCAGAACCGGATTATCAACGTCCATCCAACGCTTTTACCAGCATTTCCGGGCGCGCATCCCGTTGCTGATACATTCGCATACGGTGTGAAGATCGCGGGTGTCACCGTTCATTTTGTTGATGAGGGTGTGGATTCGGGTCCCATTATTGCACAGTCGGCTGTTCCTGTTCTGGATACGGACGATGAGGAAAGTTTACACAACAGGATTCAGGTTGAGGAGCATAAACTCTACCCCGAAGTGATCAAATGGTACGCGCAAGGGAAACTGAAGATTGAGGGACGAAAAGTCATTGTAGAATCGTCTGAATCAGGATTTTAGGAGTTTGTAGGAGCGATTTTTACTCGCGACTCTTTACCAAAAACGCAGCCTGCAACAACGGCACAGGGTTTTTGCAAACGCTAAAATCCAATGCGAAGAAAGTGTTTCTTCAACTCGAACACGGAAACCATCAAAATCCAAACCCGCTTCACTTACCCGCAAGGTAAAATTAAAAGATGTTAGCAATTTCAACACTGTGGAACGCTTTGAAGCAACAGGACGGTGCAGCCCTGTTCGATGTGCTTAAAAATCTCGGCTTTGAAACGATCGAACTTAGCAGACATCTCACACCGGATCAGGTAGAGCAGCTCAAACCCTATCTCCGAGAAAACCCACCCTGTTCGATCCATAACTTCTGTCCCGTCCTCCCCGGAATACCGCAAGCTAAGGCGGAGCAGGACAAAATTCTACTTTCGAGTCTGAATACAGACGAACGGAAAGAGGCGGTCCGTCGCACCATCCAAACAATGGAACTCGCTGTTGAATTAGAGGCACCCATTGTCGTCCTTCACTTGGGCGAAGTTGATACCTATGACAGGTCCTATTTGATGAGAGACTTATACAATTACGGCGAGCGCGAGTTTGAAGCCTTCGATCAGAAAGTGACCGAAGCCACAGAGTGGCGAAAACGCAAGGAAACGAAACATCAAGACGCAGTGTTACGGAGTCTCGATGAAATTAACGAGTCTGCTCTGAAGATGGAGCTCTACATCGCTATTGAGAATCGACCGCATTACTACCAAATTCCGAATTTTGACGAGGTTGGGCTGTTTTTTGAGGAGTTTTACGGCAGTCCAATGCGTTACTGGCACGACATAGGACACGCTGCGTTACAGGAAAAATTCGGCGTGTGCTGGGCAGATAGATGGCTTGAACATTATGCAGAGCACCTTATCGGTGTAAATCTGCACGATCTGAAAGGGCTTGAGGCGTATCATCCACCAGGGACCGGGGAATTGGAGTGGGACGAACTTTTTCAGCAGCTTCCTTCGGATGTCTTGAAGGTATTGGAAATTCGTCCCTGCGAAGAGGAACTCGTGATAGAAGCACGAGATTTATGTGAATCCTTATCACAAGCAAACAAGCAGCCCGATGTTTAGAACGACTCCAAAAGCTACTTACTTCTTCACCCAAGTTGAACACGATATTCTGAAATCCGTGTGTACTTATATGGTGGGAGCTTCAGGCGACACTGCATTCGATAGCCCAGTGATCGTGATTGATACGTTCGTCCAGCAATTGCCAAAAGCGTTACGCAAACAACTCCGTTTTGGACTCCATCTATTCCAATGGGGCCCGCCACTTTTCATCGGGAAACCGTGCCGTTTTACACAACTCGTTCCGCGTGATGCGGTGAGATATATCGAAAGTTGGGCAAAGAGCCGTTTCAAAGTCCGACGACGCCTTTTCCGAGGCTTACGCGACATCGCTTTTCTCGGTTTTTATAGCAATCAGCCATCAGCAGAATAGCGGTCAGCAGCGCATAAAATTATGACAACTCCCACAAAAACCTCTTACCGACTGTCGATTGCTGATTGCTGTCAGCCATTCTTCACTTCCTTATCAACATCTTCCGGGTAGCCGTGAAATCGCCTGCGGTGAGCGTAAAGAAATAGACACCACTCGCAACTGACTCACCCACAGCGTTTTTCCCATCCCAATACGCCGCACGGCTCCGGTACTGATAGATACCCGCAGGTTGATACCCCAATGCTAACGTTCGGACTAACACACCACTCGCAGCGTAGATACGGATCGTGACTTCCGCGGGTTCTGCGAGGTGATAGGGTATCCATGTCTCTGGGTTGAACGGATTCGGATAGTTGTGGAGTAAAGCTGTCTCCTCTGGAATGAACAGAGCCAAAAGCTGCTCAAGATTCGCAATCGCTTGTCGGAAGGCGATGGAACCGTCATCTTCAATCTGCGCCTGTGCTATCCATGCCTGAATCGTCGCTGGATCCAATCCCAAGCTACCTATAGCAATATTGGAAGGTGCGGCTGGTGCGCTTGATTCACCTAAATGTTGCGCCACAGCGATCAGGTCTAAGACGTTAATAGTTCTGTCGCCGTTTACATCGGCTTGGGAGTTCAGGGACGCAGCGGTGCCTAAGTGTTGCGCCACCGCAATCAGATCGAGAACATTCACTTGACCATCCTGATTTACATCCCAAGCAGGAAACGCACGGCGATCAACAGTGATGACGAGTTCGGGGACGTTCAAAGGAATTGCCGCAGTGCTGCTATCTCCAGCATGAAGATTGCTGAGTCTTATTCGTGTTTCCGCGACAGCCTTTGCTGTGAATGTGACCGATAGCAATGTTCCTGTGCCGTTGATGCCACCACTGAGTCGTGCGGAACTTATTTGGGTGATTTCACCCTTTTGATTATCAATCGTGCCTCTCAAAAAGAAGGTGCCTTCGCCTCCTGTTTTCAGAAAATCGCCTTCGTTTACCTCAACTGCCTCAAGCACGTCAGGATCAAACGTAATATCGGTTTGCCAGCCTGCTAAATCTACAATCTTTTCTGCGCTGAGACGAAGGGTGAAGGTATCCCCAAAAGGAACAGGCGTTCCATCCGTAGAAAGAGAAAATCCGGTATCACTCGCATCGGAAGTGGATGTGGACGCGGTGGACGGAGCACCGACAGTAATAATAGTATCAGGGGAACGCGACAGAATTGTCTTACCAAGACTTGAACCTGCCTGGAACTCGCGCAGTGCCACTCGTGTTTCTCCGGCAGCCTTTGCCGTGAATGTAATCGACAGTAGCGTCCCTGCACCGTCTACACCGCCTTGGGAGATCCGCGCCGAACTTATACCAGCGATTTTACCTTTTTGATTATCAATCGTGCCTTTCCGAAAGTGGGTGCGTCCACTCTTCTGCTTCAGGAAGTTGCCTTCGCTCACGCTGTTTGCTTTGAGTACATTCGGATCAAACGTAATATCCGCTTGCCATCCCGCTAAGTCAGTGATATTGTTTGTCTTCAACTGGAGGGTGAACGTCTTGTTAATCCCGATCTGTGTTGCTTGTGTAGACAAAGAGAATTGCTCAGGGGCAGCGAACACCGTATATTCGGCATCAGGTGCGAACCCGAAATGGCCGGCCCACCCACCGCCCCATTCATGAATAGCAACTAACAACACATTTTTTCCTTGTTTAAGCGTGACCGGGAAGGACCGTTCATAATCATGTGCCCACCCTTCACCGAGTTTCTCGTCAACTAATCCTCCATTGAGCCAAACTTTGTGGTTATCATCACTCCCAGCAAACATTTTTGTGTTCTGCGCACGCGGTGAATTCAAGGTGATTGAACCGTAAATCACATACTGACGGTTACCCTCTTTTGATATATTGAGAACTTCCAATAGACGGTTGATGTTATTGTCATCTGCGGAGACTTCTTGGGATATCCAGACGCTATCCCCAACGGATTCCCCGGCCGCCGCACCATGGGTAGCAATTTTCCGCTCCGTTACATCGCCACCACTTGCACGGGCAAGCAAATCTGCGGTCCGGAAAGTGTCAAATTCTGCTCCCGGAAACAGCATCCACAACCAGGGTCCTGTTATTTTCGGGCCCCCTTGCACAAAAAATCCGGGGTTGTCTTGTGTTCGGATAGATATCTTATCGGACAACCTTTTTAGCGGGGAAAAATCGGATATCACATTGTTCTGAAGGTTGAGGTGTTCCAAGTTGGTTAACCCAGCAAGTGGCGAGACATCCGATATGACATTGCCGTTAAGTTCCAATCTTTTCAAACGCGTTAACTTTGCCAGAGGGGATACATCTGATATGACGTTACGCTCAAGATTCAACTCCGTCAAACTTCCTAAGCCCTCCAGCCCAGAGACATCTGAGATACGGGTATCCCTGATGACCAACCTTCTCAGTGTTTTTAACCCCTTTAAAGACGGCAGCTCCGATATCGACGCGTTATCCCCAAATTCAAGCCATTGCAGTCTGGGTAACTTTGCTAAAGGAGCAAAGTTGGAGACATCAGTGCGCAGAGCATCTATGCCTTCCAAACTCAGTAATCCGGTGAGGGACACCACGTTAGAGACAGGATTGCCCGCAATCCCGAGTCCGTTCAACTTCACTAACCCCTTCAATGGAGATAAATCGGTGATTTGGTTCTCCTCAAGTCCCATCCACTCTACATTGATTAACTTCGCAAGTGGAGAGACATCGGTTATCCGATTTCCACGCAGTTTGATATTGTTCAGACGTGTCAATCCTGACAGCGGCGAAAGGTCGGATATCACATTATGACGAAACTCTATCCGTTCCAGTCGCGTCGCTGCCTCAAGTCCGATTAGATTACGAATGCCAGCCTCATCTGCTTCAAGACGCTCCAGTCTTGCCATATCTGCCGCCGTAATCAAGGTCCCAGCGGGTTTACCGAGTGCCGATTCAACCGCAGTGCGAAGGTTTACGTCCGGGATGGAAACCAGATCGCCGGGTTTCAGGTCGTCTACAGGCGTTGGCGGTCTTACGGTGTTTTCAGGAGAGTTCAGCGCAGAAACCACATCAGAAAAGTTAGACGTCCATGCATCCCGTTTGACGTTACCGTTCGCACTCTCCAGTGTTCGTAAGCCGAGACGTTGTAAACTCGGTTTTTCACGAATCTTCGCAATGAATGTTTCCGTTTCTAAACCAATGGCAGCGGCAGCATGTGCCGCATCCACAGGATTTTCAAACGCTTTATAAAAACGATACACAGGTTCAATACCACCAAAAACATCGCCCGTCGCTTCAAGGGCGCGTCGGTAAGTTTGTGTATCTTCGCTCAAGAGTTCGTCCATTTTTGCTTTTGCTACATACAAACGCAACGCCTGCACTTTCGCAGCACTCTCTGGGGCTCTCATAACAACCACACGCACGTCATCCTCAAAGGTTTTCATCCCCTCTGTGTGGCAACCGATACAAGAAATACCGTTCCGAACAATGCCATCTCTCTCATCGGGATTTGAAACAATCGTTGTCGGGGCGGCATCAATACGACTCCCCGATGCGTCAGAGATATAGTATGCCTGCAACCCATTGGGAAGATTGAAGATAATCTCACCACCATCATGCCTGAACGTCAGTGGATGGTCAATGATGTTTTGCACACCCACATTCCCAGCAAAATCGTAACTTTTCCAATACGCCCCGTGTTGAAATCTGTGGCGTTCGACGACCCGATTGTTTTCTGACACACCGGAATCGTTGAGACCCGCACGCCAGACGCGAACCCCCGGCGCGCTTTGGAGATTTCTTTGGACATCTATCCCCAGTTCTCTTTCGAGTTCACGATCGGTTTCAGGGAGATCCAGAATGTCATGATAGAGCGGTGGGAGTGAAGCCGTCGCAAGGAACCAGTCCGCGTGAACGAACGGCACATCGCACTCCATCTCTTCGCGTAGGTCGGTCAATTTCTTAAGTAAACCGGCTTGCGTTTCCGAATCAAATTCAATACTATAGGGATACTCCTGTTCAATCTGTGTCCACGCATCGTTTCTGACATCCCACTCGTAGCGGCGAAGGTCGATATAGAAAATAGTTTTCCTTGCGTCAATCGGAACCGGCTTGACGATTTCGGAGCCCCAAGAGAGACTGTTCACCAGTTTTGAGAGCGCAAGCTGATACGCACGAAGCGTTTCTGGACTTTCACCAGCGTTATAGAGATGCGTCGTCGTAAAGTAGCGTGCCGAGGCACGATCAAACCTCGGCAGTGATTCGACATGCTTCTTGATGGTATCAAGCATTGCGTCCATCGGAATAAAATTAACATCATGTTCGACTTCCCAACTCGGCGCGCCGGCTTGAATCCAATTACCGAGGGTGAGAATCGCTGCGGGAGGAAGTTGCGGTTGTCCTAACGGCATCCGTTTCGCGGGATCTTTGTCAAGCAGCCGTCTATAGAGTTCGGATTCAATCGGTTTCCGCCGAACGACTGCTCCACTATCTACCAACTGTGATGCCGATTCAATGACGAAATTTTCGGTGAAGGCACCGTGGGGTCCGTGGCAGTCAAAGCAACTCTGTTCAAGGATCAGATACGCCTCTTGTGCGAGATCCTGCTGCGCCTCAGCGATTTGATGTACCCAGATAAACGTTAACACGAGGCTAATTATGATGAGATTCTTCATGTATTTTTCTTCCTTTTCTTAGATGGCTTTGGGCTGCACTTCCTTATTTCATTATCAACATTTTTCGCGTCGCCGTGAAATCGCCAGCGATGAGCGTATAGAAATATATTCCGCTTGCGACCGACTCACCGACTGCGTTCTTCCCATCCCAATACACCGCACGATTTCGTTGATGATACAGTCCTGCAGGCTGATGCCCCAAATTCAACGTCCGAACCAAAGTCCCGCCTATCGTATAGATATGCAATGTAACTTCGGCGGGTTCGGACAACTGATACGGTATCCATGTCTCTGGGTTGAACGGGTTTGGGTAGTTGGCGAGCAATTGTGTCTCACGCGGAGTCATCAATGCTAAAAGGCGTTCGAGATTGGCAATACCCTGTTGGAATGCAAGCGAACCATCATTTTCAATCTGTGCTTGTGCTATCCATCCGCGTATTATCGCTGGATCTAATCTCATATCGCCTATTGCAAGAGCAGAAGGAGCAGCCGAAACGCCGCTGAGTTCGCCAAGATGCTGTGCAACAAGAACGAGGTCTGAGATATTACGCCTTCCATCTTTGTTTACATCCGTTCGCGCGTTCGTAGATCTGAGCTTTCCGAAGTCTTGTCCTACCAGAATCAGATCCAGAATGTTTGTCTCTCCATCTCTGTTGACATCCCATGCGGGTATTTGGACGGTAAATTTCTTCCCAATCGGGTTCACTGTATAGTCGGTGTCTTTTGCGAACCCGAAGAAACCGCTGAACGCGCCATGTCCCCGGTTGTCAACGGCGACCAATAACACGTTTGTGCCCTGTTTCAACGTGACAGGGAACGCATCTTGGTAATCACCGGCCCCCCGCTCGGTCGGATTGTAGTGGACGACCTCACCATTGAGCCAAACTTTAACGCCATCACCACTGCCGACGAGCATCGTCGTCTCCTGTTTCCGCGGAGAATTCAACGTAGCAGAACCGTAAACGACGTGGTCATATACCTCCGAACCACTTCCCCAGCCGAGGGCATCTGTCATCTCGTTGATGTTATCCCCTCCCACGGGGGCAAGATTGTGTGCCGTCCATTTGCTGCCCCCGACGGGTTTTCCCTCTGTTGCGCCGAAGGTGGACACCTTCACCTCTGTAGCCGCCCCTTTGCTGGCTTTTTCCAGAAGGTCTGCGTTAGAAACGCCTGCCCCGGGCACGATTGCCCATAACCAGGGTCCCACTATCTTCGGACCGGCTTCTGGGAAAGCAGAGTTAACGAAATCCGAGTGTAAGATAGATGTTGTCGCGGAAAATCGCTCCAACTGAGACGCATCGATGCCAGTGTTCTCGGCGAGTCCCATCCATGTCAGGTTCGGTAGGGGAGCCAGCGCGGAGACATCCGTTATTGCGGCGTTTTGGCTCAGATCAAGCCACGTTAAATTATCCAATGTTGCGAGGGGAGATACGTCTGATACTCTATTGTCCCGGAGGTCCACCCAGGTCAAGTTGTTTAGCCCTTCAAGCGGGGATAGATCCGATATCTGATTGTGTTCAAAACTCAGGCGTGTCAAGTTTGTTAACCCCTTCAAGGGAGACAGGTCGGAAACTTCGTTTCCGGGGAGGTAAAGTTCTTTTAAACCCTTGGCATCAGCTAAGGACGACAGGTCGGATATCCCGCCACCGCAGACGTTTATCTCTCTGAGTTTCGGCAATTTCGCGATACCGGCAAGGTTCACGATAGGCGTGCCCCACCCGTGAAAATTACGCAAGTTCGTTAATCCTGAAAGGGGTGCCAGGTCCGCCAGCGGATTATCGCTCATCCCTATCCATTCCAGTTTCACCAATCCTGCAAGGGGCGATAAATCGGATATGGCGTTATGGTGGAGCGATATACCTCTCAGGTTGATTAACCCTTCAAGCGGTGAGAGATCGGTTATCAAATTACGCCCAAGATGTAGTTCCTCCAAACTGATCAATTTTTCAAGTCGTGGGAGATCGGTTATTACATTTTCTTCCAACCCTATGTGACGCAGTTTTGTCAACCCCGTGAGCGGTGATATGTCGGATATGGCATTGTTATGGAGATTTAGGTCCTCCAGATTCACAGCGGCTTCAAGACCTGCCAAATTTTTAATGTCTATGCTCACAGCGTGAAGTTCCCGCAATGTTGTCATCTCATCAACTGTAATCCGTGCGTTTGGTGCTTTACCAAGTGCTTCTGCGATCGCAGCACGCAGGTTCGTGTCAGGAATGTTAACGGTTTGTGCTGATGTCGTCAGTGGTATTAAGAAAAGCACAGCGCAAAGTCCGAGTGTGCAAACGAAAATATGTTGTGTTTTGGCTAATTGCATGAAGTTTTATCTCCTTTTCTATCAATAGTGTCCTTCAAGGTCTTCGTTTCAAAACTAAAAGTAGATGGAATTTGCCAGCGTTATTTATAAAATAACCTAAGTTGCCATTTAAATAAAGGTGATAGTTAAATCTTATATAACCATATATGAGGTATATATTTATATAGAATATTATGGTGTATAATATGTCCTTATATGGTAATTATACTAAAGTTTGGACAATATTTCAGAATTCAAGCTGCCTTTTCAAAAGGCAGGGTCATATCTTGTTGAGAATCGGTG